>NZ_JADEWT010000027.1 GCF_015207505.1 Tychonema sp. LEGE 06208 | reverse complement strand
TTTTTTGTTGGGCAGTTAAAGTCGAAGTAAACCCTTTTGCCATCCATCGCACCTAATTACGCACTTGATTTAGCCCAATACTTCATCTTATCATGTTTTAGGTTGAAATTAAGATGCGTTTACCCTGCTATTACACCAGTCTTTGAACTCTGCTAACGCATAGTTATAAGCCACTCTGCACGTTTCCATCCACCCAGACAGTTTTTCCTGTTGGGTGGCATTTGGATATATGCGATAGTGGTAAGTCATGCTTAGCATAGAGTTATTATAACAGGATTTACTTGCAATAAGTATTCCAGTAAATGTATATTTAGTAGGTATTGAGTCTACTAAATATACGCGGCTTTCATCCCGTCGCTCATCTGGGTACAGATAGAGCGGGGGTCTTCCCGCCTGCTAAGATAAGTGGAATTTTTAGGCACGGGCGATCGCCCGACAGGTAGATTTTAAAATCCTGGAGGCAGGGTTTCGCCGCAAAGTTCGTGGATTTGGGCAATGCGATCGAACAGCCAAGGATAGTCAGTGCGGTATTGAGGAATCAAAGCTAAAGGACTCAGCAGGGCGGCAGCAGTAATATCTGCCACGCTCAAGGAATCGCCTACCAAATAAGCACCATCCTGCCAGCACAGGTGCAAAAAATCTAAAGCAGCACTCAGCCGCAATTGGGCGAGTTTTGCTGAGGCTGGGTTAATACCGAACTGGCGGCGCGCCAATTGAATTACTAATTGGCTTAAAACAGAGGGGTCAATTTGTTTGCCCGCACCGGCGCGAAACTCGTAGTAAACAAATCGAGTAGCGATGCCGATGCTTTCATCGAGCCAGTCTTCGATCGTCCAAGCCTCTAGTTGCAAACTCTCGTCTGCGGGTAACAGCGGCGGCGATGGAAAGCGAGACTCGATCGAGTGCAAAATTTGTGTAGAGTCGGCGATCGCCGAGGGTTGACCTTCGAGTTGAGGCAACAGTACCGGCACTGTCCTCAAACCCCCCGTCAGAGGCTTGAGTTTCAAAACGTGGAGGCCTGGAGTCAAATTTTCGACTTGAAAGGGAATGCCCTTGTAACCGAGCGCTAAGCGGACTTTGCGACAGTAAGGGGAGGTACTGAACTGTAGTAAAAGCATCACACAAAAATTAACACCCAACTTGAGGCCTAGACTGAGGAGATGAAAAAATGCGAGGAGCAAACCTTTTTCACCCGCAGGCTAGGCTGGTTGGGCCTAGACTCCGATATAGCTATAGTTAGGGAGACTTTTTAGGGGCAACTGTTGCACCAGCGCCTGGAGTAGCTTTTGGAGATTCCTTCGGTACTGGAGAAGTAACAGGAGGAGGAGTAGTAGTGGTGTCAGTACCGCCGGGAGTAGGAGTAGTGGTGGTTTCACCGCCACAGGCTCCGAGGGCTGCTGCCAAGCCCACTACCAAAGTCAAACGAATTAATCCCTTGTTCATAAACACTCCTTAAACATTCAAAACCCATCGCAAGGAAGGGAATAGTGTACTTGAGAAACAATGCTGGCACGAATAGATCGACGATTCGCTCGTTGATTACAATACTGCATTTGTTAATTAATTTCACATAGATTCTGGGGAACCGGCAAAGATTTATTTTTTTTTTGCAAATTCTCAAGTCAAAGTGACCGATCGCAGGCTGGGTTAGTTGGTTGATCAGGTATGTTTATTGACATCATCACGATCGCTAAAGGCACGGAGATTCGCAAGATCGCTCTCTGGGTTTCCTCTTTCGGCGACTCGGCGATGCCGGCGAGGAATTTCCTGAGTCAATGGAGAGTGTCGATGTCTCCAGAGGCTTTTAAGGTTCCCGCCTGCCCCACGGTACGAAATGCTATGGCAATCCTAAATTATTGACTCGTTACCAGTTCGAGGGCAAGCATGGCCCACAGGCGAGGAAGAGCCTACCTTGTACCAAGCGAGGCTCTTCAAGAGTGATATTGGCTCCCCAAAAGAGTCTGGGAAGCAGTTATTTAAATCGATCGACAGATTGTTATAGTTCCGAAATAGTCAACTACCCATCACCAAGCGGAGTACCGCTATAATGTGGGCTTGTATCTGAACTCCACCGCAATTCCGAGAATCTAGAAAGAATCTCAGCTTTGGTTTCACCGCTCGATACATCGCAAGGATGCTGACAAGCTCCCCGTACTCGTCCAGTCTTGCCGGACAAGCAACGCTCTCATTGCAATATTTCGCGCACCAATCAAATCAGCGTGTAACTCATGACTGCAACATTCGCAACGGAACAATAGTCCTTTTTTCGGCCTATTGCCATCCGAAGTATGTCCACATTTAGGACAACTTTTCGACGTGTAATGAGCCGGAACTTTCGTTGCTAACGAACCATTTAGATGGGCTTTGTAGTCGATATACCCGTGCAATTCGGAGTATGACCATTTAGCTTTGTTTCGATTAGCTACTCGCCTCTTTTTGCTTGCCTTGTTACCCGATTTTGTCCTAGTCCTGTCCCGGATTCCGGTGAGGTTCTCTAGTCCAATCAGGGTGTTAGGTTTGGCAATATTTTTACTGATTTGGTGGTTCACATCAGCGATAAACCGTCTCTCTCTCCCAGACAAAGCGATTAATCTTCGCTTCGCTGAACGAGTGTCTTTACGCTGAAGAGTCATCCGTGCTTTGTGGTAGCGGTTAGCTTTGTGTCTAACTTCCTTCCCTGAGTAGAATTTAGACTTATTTTGTAAGTCTGTTTCCACCGCTAAGTAGCGCATACCCACGTCAACACCAGAGACTCTCGTTATTTTCAGTGGGCTAATTTCAGGTGTTTCTACTTCAATACTTACCATCAGGTAATATATTTTGGAGGAACGCTGATAGACAATTTTAGCTGCTCCAATCCTTGCGCCATTGGCAATTAAGTCTAAATGCTTGTTGTAGCCATCATACAAAACTACTATTCGGCCCTGGAGAGTAATAATACTAACTCGCCTTTCGGTTTTAAAAGAGTAGTCGCGCTGATAATTTAGGGTACAAGTTCGAGATATATATTTGGGGGCTTTGTCTAACCCTTTATACCGTCTCTTAGTGTAGCATGAAGCAATAGCATCGTTAGATTGTTTTACCTTAGTCCACAGAGTTTTGTAGGTTCCAGAAACTTGTCTGGGTACGTTGCAAGCCATTTGGGCTCCCAGCCCAAATCTCACCCGCAATTCGTTGTAGACCGCTTTTTGCAGCTTAGCACCATTGCTGGTTTTGCCTGCGTCAAAAGCAACTTGTGAAGTGTAATTCAAGGCATCTCGGTAGGCTAAAGTAGTCTGAGACACCAAAGCTTTTTGCTCGGCTGTCAGTTTGAGTTTTAGCTTGGCGGTTATCACTTGGGACATTTTCTTCACAAACTCTGGTGTTATCGTATCTGGTGAAAACTAATATTGCAACAGGAATCAAAGATTTGCTCGGCAGTCAGGCCTCGCGCGCATTCCTCCCGGCACTCAACGGAGTACAGTTAGAGGGCCCGACTCCTGCTGTCTAGTTGAAGATCCACAGGCTTTTGCTGTTGCCTCCGGCAAGAGACAGCGGTAAACTGAAACTGAATAAGTTATAAATTAAAAGTTCCCCTAACAAGGGGGAGGTTTTAAACCAAATTTTTCGATAACAGATCGATTCGAGATTGTGCCAATTGGCACTCGCCCACGATCGACAACAAAAAAAACTCCTAGCCTTAATAAAGCTGAAACTGACCAACTTTACGTATTGGTGAACTCTATGACCGCTGCTATTAGATCCGTGGATTCTCGCCGCTCTCGATCGACCAACAAGCCCGCCCCAGAGAAACCCAACAGCAAAGTTACTTCTATTGCTAGAGCTAGACGGGCAAAGACAGGGCCGCAATTGCCCAACTACGAGGTCGCCGAGGCACAGCCACGGCCTCGCGCCGAAGCATCGGTGCTGAAAGTGATGCCCGACCGTCAGCGGCAGCCGATGTGGCTCCGGTCTCTTTTGCGGGTGGAGCGCGCCTCGTCAGCGGTTGCGCTTCTGCTTTTAGGGGGTGCTCTGAGTCTCTACGGTTTGACTGTCTACAGCGAGCAGCGGTGGAGTCAGGAGTATCAAAAGCTGGAAACTTTGCGACTCCGCGAACAGCAGTTGACTGCTGCTAGCGAAGTGTTGAAACACCAACTTGCTAAGGAAGCCCAAAACCCAGAAACTGGTTTGATGCCGCAGAAGCCTGCGGATACGATTTTCTTGCAACCGGTTCCCGATCGCCGATCGCCCGGTGTGGTGGCACCAAATTCTGAAGAACCGGCTATCAAGGATCGATCGGGCGAGGAAACGCCACTGGGCTATTGAGGTCGATCTTGGCATTGCAGATGTGTCGGTTAAAGGAAGCACCCCTGAAACAGCACAATAGCAACGTTTCCAGAAAACAGGTTTCTAGTTCGAGCTCTCCTATGAGCGTCTTCCCCCGATCGAGTACAATACGCGAGCGGGGAAGCTCGCACTATAATAAAAAATGCTTTTTACTCAAACTTGTTCCCTCGTGAAGTGGAAGAATCTAAAATCTAAAATCTAAAATCTAAAATCTCAACTCCTCACCTTTTTGAGAAAGGCTATATGAGCTACGATCCCCGTTTTGACCGCTACAGATCGCCGAACTTTAAACGTCCAAAAGCGTCGAGGGATGGCACTTGGTGGGGCCAACCAGCCAAACCTAGAGTTTCTGCTACTGCTAGCAGGCAGCCTCGGCCACCCCTAGAGCGTTTAAAACGCAGCAAGTTTCGCTTGTGGGCTGTGTGGGCGGTGTTGATGCTGGGGGGGCTGGGGTTGGCTGTGAATTTGTTTTATTTGCAGGTGACGCGGGCTCCGGCGCTGCGGAAACAGGCCGAGCAGCAGCAAACTCTCAAGTCTAAGCCGTTTGTGCCGAGACGCCCGATTGTTGACGGCGCGGGCAATGTTTTGGCGATCGACAGACAGGTGTACACGCTCTACGCTCACCCGAAGCTGTTCAACCATACAAAGGCTGAAGTTGCCGCTACCTTGGCTCCGATGCTGCCGATCGAACGAAATCCGGGCAATACGCCGGAAACTGAACTGCTGCGCCGGTTTAATCTGGGCGAAACGGGTATTACAATTGCCGATTCTCTGGCTCAAGAGGTGGCCGATCGCGTGGGGCGGATGCAAATTAAACATACTCCCGTGGATGGGCTGGAGTTGGTGCGACAGCAGCAGCGTTTTTACCCGCAGCAGGAGTTGGCGGCGGATGTTTTGGGTTATGTGGATGGGGAACGGAAGGGACAAGCTGGGGTAGAGTACAGTCAGCAGAATTTGCTGGAACGATCGATGCCGTCGATTCAATTTAGCAAGTCGATCGACGGACATTGGGTGCCCGATCGGCTGACGGCTGGTTTTGTGCAGCTAGATGATTTGAAGTTGCAACTGACGATCGACAGTCGCTTGCAGCGGGCGGCGCGGATTGCTCTCAAGGACAAAATGAAGGAATACGGGGCGAAGCGGGGGGCGGTGATTGTGATGGATGCCCGCAACGGGGAATTGTTGTCAATGGTAGCGGAACCTACCTATGACCCAAATCAATATTTTAATTTCGATTTGTCGCGCTATAAAAATTGGGCTGTAACTGATGTTTACGAGCCTGGTTCGACTTTTAAAGCGATTAATGTGGCGATCGCCCTAGAAGCTGGTGCGGTCAAACCTAACACTGTATTTAACGACGAAGGTCGGATTTATATTGATGGCTGGACTATCCAAAATTCCGATTACCAACAAGCAGGCGCTCGCGGGCGTTCTACGGTGACAGATATTTTGAAACATTCGAGTAATGTGGGGATGGTGCACGTAATGAGAAGCATGAAACCTTCTCTTTACTATCAAGCTTTAGAAAAACTTGGACTGGGACAAACTGCAGGAAGTGATTTGCCTTTTGAAGTAACGAGTCAGCTTAAAAATCGAGAGCAATTTATTAATTCTCCGGTGGAAGTTGCTACTACTGCTTTTGGTCAGGGTTTTTCGATTACTCCGATACAGTTGGTGCAGCTTAACGGAGCTTTGGCCAACGGTGGTAAGTTGGTAACTCCTCATGTTGTGCGGGGACTTTTCGATCGCGACGGTCAAGCTTTTTGGAAGCTTCCGAGGGCTGTTCCGAAGCAAGTGTTTTCGCCGGAAACGACTAAGCAGGTTTTGGAAATGATGGAAACTGTGGTGGATGGCGGTACGGGGAAAGCTGCACAAATTCCCGGCTATCGGATTGCTGGGAAAACGGGCACGGCTCAAAAAGCTAATGCTGGGGGGGGTTATTCTCACAAGGCGATTATTACTAGCTTTGTGGGGATCATGCCTGTGGAAGCTCCTAAGTATGTGGTGCTGGCGGTGATTGATGAGCCCAAGGGCGGTTCGGGGGGTGTGGTGGCGGCGCCGATTGTGGAGTCGGTGATGGAGGCGCTGATTAATATTGAGAAGATTGCGCCGACTAAGTAGGGAAACGGCAGTGCCGTGTCCTGATTTCGGGTAACGGGTAATAATTGATTGCGCGATCGAATGTAACCATCACCCAATTTGTAGGGAAACGGCACGGCGCCGTGTCCTGATTTCGGGTAACGGGTAAAATCGTACCCGATGGAATGTAACTATCACCCAATTTGTAGGGACACGGCACTGCCGTCTCCTGATTTTGGGTAATGGGTAAAATCGATCGCCCGATCGAATATAACCATCGCCCGGTGGGGCGATGGAGGACACGGCAATGCCGTTTCCCTACCACAAAATGATCGATCGCCCGATGGAATGTAACTATCACCCAATTTGTAGGGACACGGCACTGCCGTCTCCTGATTTTGGGTAATGGGTAAAATCGATCGGGCGATCGAATATAACGATCGCCCGATGGGGCGATGGAGGACACGGCAATGCCGTTTCCCTACCCCAAAATGATCGATCGCCCGATGGAATGTAACTATCACCCAATTTGTAGGGACACGGCACTGCCGTCTCCTGATTTTGGGTAATGGGTAAAATCGATCTGGCGATCAAATATAACGATCGCCCGATGGGGCGATGGAGGACACGGCAATGCCGTTTCCCTACCACAAAATGATCGATCGCCCGATGGAATGTAACTATCACCCAATTTGTAGGGACACGGCACTGCCGTCTCCTGATTTTGGGTAATGGGTGAAATTAACCCGATCGCCCGATCGAATTGCCCGATCGAATATAACGATCGCCCGGTGGGGCGATGGAGGACACGGCAATGCCGTTTCCCTACCCCAAAATGATCGATCGCCCGATGGAATGTAACTATCACCCAATTTGTAGGGACACGGCACTGCCGTCTCCTGATTTTGGGTAATGGGTGAAATTAACCCGATCGCCCGATCGAATTGCCCGATCGCCCCATCGAATATAACGATCGCCCGGTGGGGCGATGGAGGACACGGCAATGCCGTTTCCCTACCCCACAATTATTGATCGCCCGATGGAATGTAACTATCACCCAATTTGTAGGGACACGGCACTGCCGTCTCCTGATTTTGGGTAATGGGTAAAATCGATCGCCCCATCGAATATAACGATCGCCCGGTGGGGCGATGGAGGACACGGCAATGCCGTTTCCCTACCCCAAAATGATCGATCGCCCGATGGAATGTAACTATCGCCCCATTTGTAGGGACACGGCACTGCCGTCTCCTGATTTTGGGTAATGGGTAAAATCGATCGCCCCATCGAATATAACGATCGCCCGGTGGGGCGATGGAGGACACGGCAATGCCGTTTCCCTACCCCAAAATGATCGATCGCCCGATGGAATGTAACTATCGCCCCATTTGTAGGGACACGGCACTGCCGTCTCCTGATTTTGGGTAATGGGTAAAATCGATCGCCCCATCGAATATAACGATCGCCCGGTGGGGCGATGGAGGACACGGCAATGCCGTTTCCCTACCCCAAAATGATCGATCGCCCGATGGAATGTAACTATCGCCCCATTTGTAGGGACACGGCACTGCCGTCTCCTGATTTTGGGTAATGGGTGAAATTAACCGGATTGGATGATCGAATTGCCCGATCGCCCGATCGAATATAACGATCGCCCGATGGGGCGATGGAGGACACGGCAATGCCGTTTCCCTACCTCACAATCATAGATCGCCCGATGGAATGTAACTATCACCCAATTTGTACGGACACGGCACTGCCGTCTCCTGATTTTGGGTAATGGGTAAAATCGATCGGGCGATCGAATATAACGATCGCCCGGTGGGGCGATGGAGGACACGGCAATGCCGTTTCCCTACCACAAAATGATCGATCGCCCCATTTGTAGGGACACGGTACTGCCGTCTCCTGACTGTGGGTAATATCGTTTTCCCTGACGCACCCTAGAGCTCAGTAGCAATATCTTTTGTCTTGAGCTGTGCGTTGTCTTTGGGAGATGCGTTGATGTCCTAAAAGTGTAGAGACGATGACGCAGCGTTCGCTATTTTTTAAATCGGGATGGAATAGTGTTAGTCTCCCTTTTGCTTCTAGGCTTGTTTGGCCGCATTCGTCGCTACCCTTATAAACGGCGCAACCTCGGAAGTTGAACGTGACCCGCCGGATTGTTCCCTTGTCTGTGGGTTTGTTGTTTTCATCTACTTTGAGCAGTGTTGTCTCATATCCTCCTTTGTCGTTTATAGCTGTATGTATTTGAATTTGATGTTCTAGGTTTTTCCATTGGTGGGCTGGTAGTTGGGCTGGGGTAATATCGGCTGGGTGGATTGCTACTTGTACGTTTTTTCCTACTACTTCTTTGAAGCTGGTTTGCCATGCTATTTTGTCGCGTTTGGCGTTGCTTTGGGCTAATTCCATTGCCCAATAAGCCCGATCGACTGATACATTCAAACGGTGGTTGTTGATGAACATTAGCCAAGAGGGGGTGACGATCGCACAAAATATCCCCACTATTGCTATAATTATCAACATTTCAATCATTGTAAAACCTGCGGCAGATGCAGCGGTTCTGCCTTTGAGCGTTTTATGTATTGACACGTCAATGCACTCCTTGATATTTAGCTCAAAAAAATAGCTAGGAGGCGCTATTTTTTATTTATTTTAGTTCTTGAGTTTGGTTAATGTATAGGGCGCTTAAATAAAATTTACATAATTGGCATCGACCCGATCGCCCGCAGGGGGTTTAAACCCCCGTCTCATAGCAGAAGTCGGTTGAAACCGACTGAAGAAGGTGGTAGCCTGGTATCGCCCCTATCGCCTCTAAAGTCCTCTTAGAGAGGACTTACGCTATCAGCCGGGGGTTTTGAACCCCCCGCCGATCTAGGGCAGGCGCTAAAATAGCGATCGCCCCTTACCAAGGCCTCTATGGAAATGACGTCAATACTTCGAGCGCACTTGGTTGACTACTTTTTAATCAAGTTGTTGCTATCAAAGAATTTTGATAATTCTTCGGCAGCAATTTTATTTGCTACTTCATTGGGATGTTGATCGGTTTTGTGTACCCAAAGCTTGGAATCATTTTGACCAACGAATCCATTAAATAAATCCAAAAACGGAATTTTTAAAGAAGCACAATAGTCTTCTATTGTTTTGTGAATATGCGTAAATGGATAACTATTATCTAGTTTAAAGAGTACCGGGTATATTGTAACTACAAGCTGAAAATTCTGTTTTTCGGATAGCGTTTTTCCTGTCCTGAGCGCAGTTTTCATTGTTTGCCAACCGGGGCTATTTTCTAAATAACCATCTTGGTAATGACGAATCATCTGCTGATATAGAATAGGTTTTTCAATGCTACCGATCAAAGCGTTGATAAAAAACGAATTATTTCTAACTTGAGCTAGTACCTTTGGTCTAGACATAAAGTTAACTGTTCCTGTTCTGTCTGCATCATTCAAAAATACTACGATTACTACTACGTCTGGTTGGAATTTTATTACATATTCCTCAAGCAACTTGATTTGTTCTTTCGTGGATGTTCCTGAAATTCCAAAATTTAGAACCTGTGTTTTAGGATGTTTGGATTGTATTGCGCGTTCAAAACTTACTGGCAAGGTATCGTTATCTTTTACACCAATCCCAAGGGTAAAAGAATCACCGAGGAATGCTATCCTGGTGATACCATTAGGTTTATCAAATTCTAGATCTTTGCCGCGAAATCCTTTGGCATTTATGGTTCCTGATACTTCATTCTTTTCGTTAAAATATCTTCGAGGATTGTCTGGGTAAGTATATAATAACTTTCGGTTGGGTTTATAGGCATATATTTCTCCTTGAGCAAGTTCCTCCTTCCATATAACTACCCTAGAATCGCCTATATTTAACAATCTACAAACTCCTTCTGCTAATAGAAAAGATAGTAGTATGCTAATAACTAATGTGTAGAACTCGTCATTTTTAAGGCGTTTCTTTGTGACAACAATAATTACCAATAAAAAAATTATAAATGCTACTAAAGGGAGATCGATCATATGATTAGCGATTCTCATGTATTAGACATATCCTCATGAACGATGAAATTTATTAAAAACTAGGGCGTCGTGCACTCAGCCCCTTCAGCAGTTCTCATCCCTCCTATGAGAGTTTCGACTATTGCACATTGCTTACCACCGCCGTTAACAGCAGAAACTGTCACTACTAATCGTTTATTAGTTGTATCTACTGGATCCGGGGGAAGTTCATTCACATTTCCCTGGTAGTTAAAAACAATCGAGTTGGCAGGGGTTAGGCTAACTGCATTGTGCGTGAGTTTAACTTGTCCGGCTTTAATTTCGCCTCCAGCGTCGAAAGTCACTGTTTGTAGAGGAGTGGTTGGGGCTGGAACTGTGTTAATTGTCGCTGTTGGCGGGTCAGTAGGAAGGAATGTAATTACTCGATCACTCTTAGTTCGCTTAGCATCGCTTTGTGCGCTTCGCAGGGTTTGGAAGACTCGATCGTTGACTGTGCGGACTCTTTGTCTGTTGATGAATCCCAGCCAGCTTGGGGCGGCGATCGAAGCAAATATACCTAAAATCAGGACTATGATCAGCACTTCTATAAGGGTGAATCCTGCATCGTTCTTTTTGGATGCAGTTTTGTGGAAATTTGGGCGGGCTTTGGCGGTTAAGTTATGCAAATATTTTAATAATATTGGTGGGGTTTTCATAGTTTTCTCCTGTTTGGGCGATCGGCTGAGGGCGATTCGGAAATGTGTTTCAGCCATCAGTTACTTTCCTCGCGCACCTAGACCTTGTACTTGCACGCTTACTGTTGGGAAATAGGCCGCTTTCTTAGCATCATAACCAGCATCGGTTTGAAGGCGGCGGAGGCTATTTCCTCTGATAGTTACTCTGGCTAAGTTTCTCGCATTATCAACACAAGCGTAAAAGCTATTGGTGATAGTTGTTGAGGCTGAGTCGGTTACTTTTAGAGTGTCTTCTGGAACATCTGTCGGTGCGGCTAACCCTATTTGAATTTTGGGAGTGCCGAGAGCATTTTTACACTCCGCAACATCAAGTTGCTTGGGGCTGTGGTCGATGTAATTAACTAATACTTCAGGATTGATAAATTGTGTACTTCCCATCGTCACTTTTTCTGTTGGCTTGCTAATGTCAAATTCTTTATTAAAAGCTTTATTTGGTGCTGCGGCTTCTGTTGGATCAACAGTGTAATAAGGATTGGCGGGATCGGAGGAACTTGGGTTTGGGTTTTTAACTCCATCCCTAATTTCATAGCGAGCAATACGGGTAGGACAGGTGCCTCCTGAAGGCTGGCACCAGGTATTTTGCTGGTCTTTCAACTGGTAGTAAGCGACTAATGATAGTACGTAAGTATCATTGCACTCACCTGCTTTACCCGCTAGTTCGCCTGGTTTACAATCACTTGGTTTAGGAGTCAACGTGGCATTAACAGGAACCGCATTTTTAATCAGTTGCCGTTTCCAGAATACTAAAATTGGAGCTTTAGTTGCGTCTGGGGGGGGGATAAAATTTCCCGCTAAAAGTGCAGGGATACCTGTAGCGGTAGTGGTGGCAGTGCTGACAGTAGCGGGATTATTATCGTAAATATAAATAGCTTGGCTCAAATCTTGGGCGATGAAATCAACGGCGGCCTGAATGTCTTGCTCAGTATTTGACTTTACTTGTTCCCTCCTGTCGGTATTCAACATATCGACTACAAAGGCGAGCATGGGGGTGATGATTAAAAATGCCATAATCGCTCCCACCAATAGCTCAACCAGAGTCATACCCTTGTCTGTTTGAGCTTGCCCGGAACGGTTTCGCGGGTGCTGATTTTTGAGAAGCAACCTGAGTAAAATTTTCATTTTGACTGTTTCCTTTGTCAAATGGGGGAGCGATTTTAATTTGATCGAAGTTCCTGCGAGTGTTATTAACAGCCCCCGGTTCGAGTACAAATGGATCGATAGGATGAAGCCCCGCCTTCTGGGGCAGGAGGAATTTCTGTACTCATTACTACTAAGGGTGCCTTGGGATTTCCAAGTCCCGCTCCAACTATAGATTGACCTGTAGGTGTCAAAGTGCCAGTAGCATCGGCTCTGTAAACCCGCACAATCAAACCGTAGCCCACTTTTTTCGCATCTAGATTAGTAGCACTTACAACAGATGATTGCCGCACACCCTGAACACGAAAATCTTTGTTGCCAGTACAACCAGGATTTTCATCCAAGTCAACGCAGTACAAATTGGCAACAGATCCAGGAGCAGCAGGAATAGCAGGAGGAACAGCAGGATCTGCTGCGGGAAACTCCCCATCTGTCGGTTTAATCGCTCCCGTCCTCAGAGCGTCGATGTAAGCCCTCGCCGCCTGTGTGGCCAGTTCCACGCGCCGCGCTTGTACGCGAGTCGCTACTGAGAAGGCCATCACGGGGGCGATCGCGATCATCAGCACCGATACTACAATCATCGCTACCAATGACTCGATAATCGTGTAGCCACCGTCTCGGGACTGGGATAAATTTTGCTGTTGTTTGGGCTTAGTCATAAGTAGGACTCCAGTAATTGCGCGACGGAAATTCAGGCGGGAAAAGGACAATCAGTTGGTCTGAAAGGAGGATCTACAGCCTTGGTACTAGGGGGGGATGCAACTTCAGCACACATCAAAGTTTTTACCCACTCGTCATCGCGACCTACTTCCCGGAAATACTCATTTGGCTGAGTCTGTTTGGGAGGAGTGGTAAATCTTTGGCTAAACAAGTCAGGTGGCTGAGATAGCAAGCCTACATCGAAACCCCAATCCCGTTGTGGTGGGAATAAATAGGGAACGCGACCTCCTACATTATCAGTTCTATATGTTTTGTCGGGAGCGGTGTAAGCAATTGGTGGAGTCGTTGGTCGCTCAAACAAACTTTTTAGTGGTGTCGTCGGCAGAATTGGCTGATAAGGAGCCGTGCTGTAGGCGCTACGATTTAGTTGGACAAAAGAACCCTTGATGTCGGTTGAACTATCCTTATCATCGATTTGCCAGCTTTCCAAAAAGCGGGGCAAATTTTGTAGACCACCGTTGGACTCACCGGTGGTATTAGCAGCATCCAGAGCTCGGGAAGGACTGTCCCCCGATCCTACGATCAGATGGAAACTTGTCGATTCAGCTCTCGGTAGCCACCCAGTTTTTTTGACTACCGTACCACCATCGGGTAGATCTGGCTTGCCTATCGCCGGTCCCACCGTTTGGAGCTGTAAGACTGGCATCAGCAGCGGCTGGTAGGTGGCAGTTGCTAATAAAGCTGGCAAATCTTTACCATTCCACTCCTTCAAATTTCTGTTGACCACAAACGGTAATCGATCCTTATCGTAATTTACAGAAGTATCAGTTGCTGTTGCTGTTGTGGCGAACCACAGAGAATTAGCTTTTGATGTCGCAGGAGTAGTAGAACTGACTGTTGTGCCATCAATGCCGTAAGGTCGTGGAGTTTCCCCTCCATCCAAATTGCCAGCAGTTCTTGGGAATGCAACGCGACGGGGGAATCGCTGTAATTCTGGAATCGGAGGATCGGCTGTTGTGCCAGCTTTATAGGTACTTGAACGGGTAGTTGGATTGTATGTGGGTGTCGAGCCAATTACATCAGAAACTTTTCGCCCTGTCTGTGTGGCGGAGACCGGCGTAAACGGATCGACGAACCAGTCGGCCTCGGTACATTCAGAAACCGGCAGTTTTATGCAAGTTTCCATCAAATACTCTGGGAAATTTCCGCGCCGTTGAACAGGGGTGACAAAGTTGTTGAAGTAAGAACTATTCAACTGGGGAGTTGCATAGGCAGAATCTATGAGTGCTGTACCCGTACCAGAGAACAATTTGCCGTCACTTAAGAATGCTCCGCTAGTGAGACCGTTAGTAACAAAATTGTTGTGATAAAAACCTTGTTCTCTCCTAGGTTTTACAGCAGCAGCGCCCGCATTATTTCTGAGATCAAAATCCCCTTCGTTGCGGAAGCCAAAGCGGTAGTCTTTTGAGAGCAGGGTTATAGCATCTGCTAGTACCGTGGCGGGACGCCAATTATCACCAGTGGTACAATCCTTAAGTCTGGGGTCGCCTGCACGACAAGCAAAATTAGGATTGAGAGCGCCACGCTCATTATTTTTTGAGTAAAACTTACTCCAATCTAGTGGTATCGTGTCGTTTTTGAACTCTTGTTGGTTGTGTTTGTTAAATTCTCCTTTGATATAAACTGGCAAATTTGATACCAAAGTCAGACCTTTTTCCCTAACCACGTCTGCCACAGTAGTTGGCCTTACCGGGCCTGCTATGTCGCGGAATAGCGATTGACCGTTGATGAGTAAAATTCCGTTGGGCTTGCGGGTGGGGTCGAGCAGAGAATCTGTGGGACTGACTAATTTATCGCTATTTTCATCAGCACTTCGAGCACTTCGATCGGGCAGCGCGTCATCCCGACTGGCATAAATAATCCCGCTGTTTGGCAGTAAATACTCTTTTGCCGGCGCTGGCCCGTTAGTTCCAGTAAATTCTTTCTGCCGCAGAGCCTGTATATTCAACTGGGTTGCTCGAACTTCTAGGGGCTGCCGTTCTTCGAGCGGCAGGTTGTAATTCCCTCTCAATATTGCAGCGGGGGCAGTGGGTGGAGTAGTAACAGGCAAGGGACTGCTGAGCGTAAACTCTTCATTTACCGTTGTGGTGGTATTGTCCGCGTCTATTGCCTTGATTTCTCTACCATTCAAAAATGCTACTTCTTGAATAGCCCCAGCAGGAATTGCAGTGCTAGCACCAGGCGTCTTCAAAATATTCAAAGCGCAAGCCGTAGAGTCGATCGCTGCTAAGTGCGCCAAATTGCGATCGGCTTCAGCTTTTAGCAGCGCCTCTCTCAAAGGCTTGTTGGCAAACCTACCGTCAGGGAAGACGTAGTTGGCTTGCGCGGTATAAATTGGGTCGCCACCGGTCAACAAGCCGTTAGTGACTGGGAGAGGTCCTGCAAGCGTTGGTCGTCCTGGGAAGTTGTAAACTATGCCGTTGTGAGAGCCGATTTTTGTACTTGTAGGGCGGGTTGCTGCAGGAAGTGCTAGATCTCCACTGACATCAGCCACTGCAGTTATATTTCTCGCTGTCAGTGCCGTACTGGGGTCGTAGTAACTGCTGACGCAGGCAAATGGGGTTTGTTTAGGAGTGTCACCTTGCTTGTAGCCGCTGTTTGCATAGTGATAAACTGCCGATGCTCGCATCCGCAAATCGCCTTTGGCAAACTGGGGCGTGCTGGGGTCAATGGCTGACGGAGTTGCTGCCGGTGTTAGCCCATTACCGTTTTCGTCTGCGACTACTTCGGGTGGAACACTAGGCATTGTCGCTGTTCGCCAGTTAATCCATTTGCCTGCAACATTGTCATATACTTTCGATCCCGGTCCCAGCGGTGACATCGGCATGGAGTCCGGCCAGACGACGGGGTATTGCTCTACAGCCCCCGCCCCCGTAGTTTCTGGGTCGTCGTAAGTATTGCTGGAAGTCAACGGATCGCCGATCTTTGCGGGTCCGCTTACCCGAGTACCATCACTCTTTATCCAGCTAGGCGGTGGCAGAAAAGAAGTTGTGCGATCGTACACTCCTGCACTGGTAATTATCCGCAGACCACCTATACCGTCAAGGGGAGTTTTAGGTATTTGGGCTGATGCTTTTTCCCAAAAACCGTTGCGGTCTGTGGCCCCGACGTCAGAGAACTTAGTCACCTGGGACGATCGTGTGCGGGCAATAGTATTGGTATCAGTCCACTTTCCTAATGGTTGCGACGCGCTGACAAATTGGTTTTTGGTGTTGTCCCAAAGTAGGGAAGGCAAGTTGTTACCCGCCACTACTCGATCGCCGATGTATGTTTCTTCTTCAGGTGGAGGCTCAGGGTTTTTTGCTTCTAGTTGAGTGTCTTTGAGACTTAACTTGGTTGTGGCATCTTCTGGCTTGGCCCATTTAGTTAGGGGTCGTAGACCCTCCCCTGAATTAACCTCCAAAGTCGTAGTCTCGCCTTTAGTTCCCTTCTCATCAATTTTTATTTCAGCAAAGGGAACTTTCCTAGTTCTCAGCTTAAAATACTCTTCCAGCGCTTGTTTCCGTGTTTGTCCGGGAGAGCCTGCGATTGTTAGTTGGGCGTTTTGGACTGAAATTGGATCGGTAAGGGGACTGGTTTCACTCCCGACTGGTCCGATCCGTTCACTTACTAATGCCGCGATGCGATCGGCGAAAGCTTGGTTGTTATAGATTACGTCTAAAGGGTTATTGCTTGTAGATCGATTCTGGTCACTAATGGTTAGGTTTATTTTTGGATAATCTGAACTATCACCTTTTTTGAACAGGTGTACTTGGACAGGAACTTTTAAGTCATTACTTCCCGACCACCCGTTAACTACATTGCCGCCAACAATTATTTTGCTGTTTTCTTCTTCGTAGAAACAGGAATCTTTGCTGCTAACTTGATATAACTCTAATTTTTCTCCTGATGACCTAGTAACCGTCACGACCAGATTACTATTTGTCATCATCCGCCCGTTGAGATTTAACGAGGGGCCGGGAGATATTTCCAAATCATCTTCATACACCACCGCATTATTGCTAAGGGGAATGCGGCTTTGGTCTTGCTGGTATTCTAGAGCGGAAACGCTGGGAGTGCCTTTGAATTGTCCCGCTATCGGCACATTGACCGTGTAAACAAAAAAGCTTTTTTTGAGCCTGCCATCTATTTTGTACCAACCAGAGTCTCCGACCAAACTAGCGCTAGTACCAGCCGCCGCCTCGCACCCTTTTTTGAGCGAGCCGATCGACATTGGAGGTGTTCTTGCTTCTAACGGCTTTCTCGCTCTTGTGAAATTGTTGTCACGGTCACGTGTTGGAGAGCGAAAGAATATCCCGTAGATTGTATAAGTATCCTCTATGCCGTCTTTATCGGTATCGACGCGATATCTCCAAGCAGTATTGATCTGTTCGTCTGTGAGGGCATTTAGGTTCGCAGGGTCAAAGGGAGCGGGTGTACCATTCCCGTCGAGATCGTACTTAACTGTCAGTCGCTCTTCACCCCCGAATGTATAAAGATCCTGCCCAGAAGCCGACGACATAATCCGGTACATTTCATCATCGGATGGGGTTGCCGTCGGCCTTTGCGGGTCTTCCAGCAGCATATATTCAATTTTGGCTTTTGCCCGATCGATCGCGGGAGTCGCGGCCGCCAGCACCTGCTGGTTCACGCGCACGTTACGGGCCGTATTTGCCCGATCGAACGATCGCAGAGTAATCGCCACCGTCAACAAGATCACTACCAGCAACACCATCGTCACCGTCGGCAACACAAAACCAGCCACCGGCAGTTTTGCCCGGCGGCTCATAGCCATGAGGGCTTGCAGCATTGCTCTCATCAGCCGTTTCGCCCCGGATCTGGTAACACCAGCAATCCGCCGCAACAGCACTACGATAACTTTGGATAATTTGCTTTTAAACATTGACGCCTTCCTGAATAATTTCAGAGATGGTATTGCCGGTAGATACTGCTCAACAGTACGATCCCACCTTTATTGTTCCCAATTTCCACAACATCCATATCAACCCTTGCAGAAATTTACAAAATGTGCACTTTAGCGAAAAAATAAAAGCGACAAACGGGCGATCGAACTCGCAGGCAATATATTTTTTTCCCAAAGATTTGCTCCGCAAGGATTTGGGCTGGGTAACTCCACTCTAGTCTAGTTCTATCCTATTGTCAGCGTTCAGCCCTAAAGTGATTTCGATCGCTGTTGAAGTGCGATCGCGATCGTTTCCAATTCATCGCTGGGGCGCATTTGATAAAATACGGTTTATTAACAACTTCGTCAAATCCGCAGTCCGGCAAGTCCGGCAGGGAATTAATTCCCCGACGGTTTGCGGTTTTTCGGGTTAATTTTCGAGTTAAGTTGACAGGCTTCGGGCGCGGTGGCCAGTCCCTAGGAGGTCGATCGACCCTAGGGCAGCAACAATTTTTTACGCTGGGTATTAAAATGGCGATCGATTATTAAGAACTACAAAAATTCAACAACTGTGAAACCAACCCCAAATCCCCCACATTTCATCATCATTGGCGCTCAAAAAGGCGGCACAACATCCCTCTACGCCGGTCTCACCCAACATCCCCAAATCGCCCCCGCCGCCGTCAAAGAAATACATTATTTCGACCTCCAATTCGACAAAGGCCCAGAATGGTATTACTCCCAATTTCCCACAGCAGCAGAACGCGGACACAAAATCACCGGAGAAGCCAGCCCCTATTACATTTTTCACCCCCACGTTCCCCAGCGAATTTACGACTTATGTCCAGAAGTCAAATTAATAGTATTGCTGAGAAACCCTGTAGACCGCGCAATTTCCCACTACTATTACTATATCAAAATTCAATACGAATCGCTATCTTTTGAAGAGGCGATCGCCCTAGAACCCGAAAGACTAAAAGGCGAACTAGAAAAACTCCTAGCCGACCCAACTTACTTTAGTTACGAACACCAACACCACTCTTATTTAAGCCGCGGCATCTACGCCGACCAACTCCCTGCTTGGATGAAACTATTTCCTAAAGAACAACTTTTAATCCTCAAAAGCGAAGATTTATATACCAATCCCGCAGTCACGTACAACAGCGTGTTAGAATTTCTAGGCTTGCCGCCGCACCAACTCAAAGCCTACCAAAAACACAATGCTACCCAATATTCGCCCGTGGACGAGAAAGTATACGAGCAATTGAAGGCGTATTATCGATCGCACAATCAGAGATTAGCTCAATTGTGCGATCGAGACTTCGGCTGGGACTAAAATCATCAATCCGACCGGGGTTTTCAACCCCAGCCGGAATTGCACCGAAAGCCCACTGCTGAGACAGCAAAAAGTAATGCCTGACTCTCTACCCGCAGCTAAACTTTCAACAAATATTATGAAAGCCCACCGAAATCAGGTTAAAATAAAAGCAGAATAAATCCTGCAATCTACAATATCTGGTTTAATTATGCCACTCAAACTTCATGTTCCCTCCATCGTCTGTGCCGGCTGCGGAACCACTATTACCGAAGCCATCAAAACAGTTGAATCCGATGCTAAAATCGATGTAGATATAGCAGCCAAGACTGTCACCGTGGATGCCAAAGCCTCGGAAGAGTCTATTAAACAGGCTGTAGTTGCTTGCGGTCACACTGTTGTCGAAGCATAAGATCGGGATCAGCCCTGGTTTCTAGTCGGGGCCGTTTTAAACATAATCGCTTAGATAAATCTTTGGTTGGGGAGGGCGAGTTTATAAGTATTTTCGATGTGCATCAAAGATATCTGTGAACTCGTCCCTACAAAATCCGCCCCGACAAGAATTCCTAATGACTACTGACTAATGACTACTGACTACTGACTACTGACTACTGACTACTGACTACTGACTAATGACTAATGACTAATGACTAATGACTACTGACTACTGACTACTGACTAATGACTACTGACTACTGACTACTGACTACTGACTACTGACTACTGACTACTGACTAATGACTAATGACTACTGACTAATGACTACTGACTACTGACTACTGACTAATGACTACTGACTACTGACTACTGACTACTGACTACTGACTAATGACTAATGACTACTGACTACTGACTACTGACTACTGACTACTGACTACTGACTACTGACTACTGACTAATTAAGATTCTTCGTCCAAATGTTCGGCGACTGCTCGATACAGTTCTAAAACGTGGCGATCGAGTAAACTATAAAAAACTTGTCTCCCAACTTTGCGATAACTTACCAACCGCAACGCCCGCAACGCCCGCAACTGGTGCGATACCGCTGATTCGCTCATACTCAAAGCCGCCGCCAAGTCGCACACGCACAATTCTTGATTTGCCAACACCGACACCAGCCGCAGCCGGTTCGCATCTCCCAAAAGACTGAAAAACTCTGCCATGCGCTGAGCTTTTGCCGTGTTGAGCACCTGTGTTTGCATTTCTCCAGCCCGGACGTTGTCAACTATATGCGGGCGATCGCACATTGGTGTATCATTTTTTCGATCGGGCTGAGCGATCGCTCCGTTAACAGCAGACTTCGGTGACATCTTTCCCCGGCTGGTTTTAATTCTCATTTTCATATTAGCGCTATTCGCTTACCTTTTGTTACAAAACTTTGACCTTTCCTTGACATAAATCTGAATATATGTTCACATATTAGTAGAGCGAAACAAACCCACCAAGAGAAAGTAAAATGACCACCGTCAACCAAATGAAATGCGCCTGTCCTTCTTGTTTGTGCGTTGTCACCCTCACAGAAGCCGTCGAAAAAAGCGGCAAGCACTATTGTTGCAGTGCTTGTGCTGACGGGCATCCTAACGGCAAGGGCTGCGGCCACACAGGCTGCGAGTGCCACAAATAAATATTTCGGTTCAGAATAGGTTCACTAACCGTAAAATATATCTCAAGGGAGATGCGAACAGCGCATTTCCCAATTTTTGTGCTTTTAGGTTAACTTAAGGTTAAAATACGGGTAATTAAAGGTTAAAATTCCCTTGACCGGCTAAGTACAAAGCGAAAAAGCAAAATTGTTGCCAGCGGAATACAATAAGAGTAAGTTAGCGTCGCGATACTAAGTGCAAAGACTGCTATTAATAGCAGAGACAGAACCAAAATTTGAATTAGGAGGGGCCTATGAAAGAGCGGGAAGATTTTTTACATCCTCGCAATCGCTACTACGGTGATTTTACGCCAGAAAACTTGGCATTTAATGCCAACTTGCAGGAGTTTGCTCAGAAAATAACTTATATTTGCTCGCTGGAAACAGGAGGAAAGATTAGCGCGGAGAAAGCTTATAAAGATATTAAGGCTCTTTGGAAAAACTTAAAATCCTCTAAGAAGCAATTGGGAATTGGCCAAAACCCCCCCACTAGCGATGATGAGGAAAACTCGCCTTAAATTCACCGCAGATGCAGCAAGTGCAATCGAAAACCCCTGCGATTGCGATAGCTGCGTTTTGCTGTGCACTCAGCAAATGTAGGGAGCTTTCGGGCGCACGTAGCTTAACCGTAGGGCTTGCACTGCACACCAACAATTTTAAGCTATAGCGGTTATCAAGCATTGTGAGGTATGCCCACGGAGGCCTATGCCCTATGCCGCATAGTACCTCATACCAGAGCACAGAAAGGCTATATATCGATAAATTCTGCGATTGCTTCCCTGTGTTTCACCAACCTCGCAATGACAGTAAATGTAATTGCTTGCTCAGCAAGTTTGTGGTGCGCGATGCACGCCCTAGGGGAGCAAAGTACAATTGCCGCCGAGTCCAGAAGTAATTGCACAAGTATTAGTTTTTAGCATTCCTTCGTAGGTATCAGCACCGGTGCCGGGGCCTCCTAACTCGTCGCTATAAAGTTCTTTGTCGGAAATTTTGACATGGGCTTCCCTCGCTACAGTCTCCATTAACTTGGGATTAGTTGTGGTTTCTACAAAAATTGTTGGCACTCCTGCAGTCTTAATTTCTGATGATAATTCCGCGATTCTTGCTGCTGCGGGCTGTTCTTCTGTGGTCACTCCTTGCAAAGCTCCAGCAATTTCTAAGCCGTAAGCATTGGCATAGTAACTCAGTGCATCGTGAGTTGTGACTAATTTGCGTTGGTTGGCCGGAATTGTCGCAATTTGTGCTTTAATCCAAGTATCTATTTTTATTAAATCATTTGTTAGTTTGGCGGCATTTGTGGTGTAAAGTTGAGCATTTTTTGGGGAAACTTTGATCAATTCGTCGCGAATTATTGCTACCATGCGGATGCCATTTTGAGGATTGTGCCAAACGTGAGGGTCGGGGACTTTTTCGTCGGTGGCTGGGGATTTTTGTTCTGCTTTTTCTTCCCCCGGTTCGTGTTCGTGTTCGCCCATTAGCGGTTTGGGAACGGCGAGTTCGTGTACGGCGATTTTGGGTGCGAGATTGCTGCTGGATTTAATTAATTTAATGATGCTTGGTTCGTGGTTGTAGCCACCGTATAAAAGCAAATTGCCCGTTTCAATGGCTTTGCGGTCTTCTGGCTTGGTTTGGTAGGCGTGGGGGTCTTCTCCGGGCTTAATTAGACAGGTGGTGTCGATCGAACTTTGGGCTATTTCCTTCGTTATATCGCAGATAACGCCAGTGGTGGCGACGACTTTCGGCAAGTTGGAGCCCTTACTTTGGGGCGTGGAATTGCTGGCTTGGGGGCCCAAACTGCACCCAACCAGCCCGAAACCCATTGCCAAAACCGCCGCACCGCAGAATCTGGGGGTTTTTCCGGTCAATCTTTGTAACATTTTTACCTCTGGAATGATAATCGTTATTACTTTTAGAGTTATCCTATTCTAGTAGCTACGAACAAGAATCGTTCTCAAAATCTGGAATTATGTTAGAAGTGCAAGATTTGGCTGTGAATTATCGAGGAATTTCGGCCCTCAACAGCGTGAATTTCCAGTTAGAACCCGGACAATTAACGGGGGTGTTCGGCCCCAACGGCGCGGGGAAAAGCACGATGGTGAAAGCGATGCTGGGATTGATCCCGACCTGTCGGGGTTTGGTAAAATATCAGGGGCGGTTGTTGAAGGAACAGTTGTCGCGGGTGGCTTATGTGCCGCAGCGATCGCAAATTGACTGGGATTATCCGATTACTGTGCAAAATGCGGTGATGATGGCGCGGACTGTCCAGACTGGTTGGTTTCGCAGTTTCTCGAAGCAGTCGCAGGAATTGGTGAAAACTGCTTTGCTGCGGGTGGGAATGTGGGATTTGCGATCGCGGCAAATTGGCGAACTCTCCGGGGGACAGCAGCAGCGGATTTTCTTAGCAAGGGCGATCGCCCAACAAGCCGATTTATTCTTCTTCGACGAACCATTTAATGCGATCGACAAAGCAACAGAAGAAATTATTTTCGATATTTTTGCCGAACTCAAAGCCGAAAATAAAACCTTGCTAGTAATCAGCCACGATTTAGGAGAAACCTTAAAACAATACGATAATTTATTGTTACTCAACAAACGATTAATTGCCGCTGGAACCAGCCGGGAAGTCCTCACCGCAACCAATATTCAAAAAGCCTATGGATACGATTTCAGCTTAGTTGCAGCGTGAGACAAAGGGGAAGTTCCTTCTTCCTTCGTGTCCTAGCGCTGACGCGCGGCTTCGCCTAAAGCGTCTTCGCGGTTCAATCATCTTCCATCATCCGTTAAATCCGTTGCCGAACTTCCTTCTTCTATAAATGTTAAACATACTAATTGAGCCGCTCAAATTCGAGTTCATGCGAAATGCGATCGCCGTCGGCATTTTGCTAGGAATACTCTGCGCCGTAGTCGGCTCCTACTTAATTGTACAACAAATGGGAATGATGGTAGACATGATTGCCCATTCAGTATTAGCAGGATTGCCCGTTGCATTTTCCTTGGGCTTCAATATTTCCATCGGCGCATTTATCTCAGGAATTATCAGCGCGGTAATCATGGCGTGGATTCAATCGCAATCGCGCATAAAAATTGATGCAATTATGGCATTAATATTGTCTACATTTCTAGCAATTAGCGTCACGCTGATTAGCCTATTGCGGACAACCAAATTAGACTTAGACGGGTTTTTGTTCGGGAATATCTTGTCAGTTGCACCCGCTGACGTACAGCAGACTTTTATCATAACTTTGATAATTTTGGCGGCGGTTAAAATCTTTTACAAAGAACTGCTATTCTATACTTTTGACCCTTTGGGAGCGCAAGCGTCAGGTTTGCCGGTAAACTGGATTTACCTGGGAATGATTTCGGCAATTACGCTGACAATTGTGGCGAGTTTGCAAACTGTGGGGGCGCTGTTAGTAATTTCGCTATTAATCGGGCCGGGAATTACGGCGTATTTGTTGGTAAAAGAGTTACATTTAATGATGGGATTGGGAGCGCTTATTGGAATTGTAGCTAGCGTGGCTGGAATGTATTTTAGCTATTATTTGAATATGCCGTCTGGTGCGGCAATTGTATTAGTTGTGTTTGGGTTATTTTTAGTAGCTTTGCTGTTCAGTCCCAGTCAAGGAATTTTGACAAGAAAGAGAGGATAATAGTCCTATTCAGTGTAAACATTTTGATAAATCTCGCTGCTAGCTGAGTCTAGATCCCCCTAAATCCCCCTTAAGAAGGGGGACTTTGATCCTATCCGGTTCTCTCCTTTTGAAGGAGAACTTTGATATTTTCCGGTTCCCCCCTTTTTAAGGGGAGTAGGGGTCGAGTAGGGGGCAAGCTAAGGGGAGATCTGGGCCAGTCGTCAAACAAGAAAGTTATTACTACGTTTGACAGTAAGTTGACACCAATGCTTTTCAACCCGCCCTGCAAATATGCGTTTTTTACCAGAAAGCAACTGTCAACTGTCAACAGTCAACTGAAGCTTACTTAGCTTGACAATAGGTTTCATAAACCCCATCCAGCAGTAAATTAAGAGCAGAAGTTGCTTTCTCAGCAGCTAAAAGTGCTTCCTGTTGTGCTTCTTCAGTTTCACAAACCTGTAACAAAGCTTCGCGAGTGGCTTCGGAGTGGAACTCGTCGGCTTTTTCGTGAACTTGAAAGAAAGATAAAGCTGCTTGTGAATTGATGCCGTAAAATTCCTTTAAACCAGCGATTTTGGTTGTGGAAACTTCGGGGATTTGTGCTTCGTAAGCGTAAAGGGCTGCTAAACCTTTGGCGGGAGATTCACTGCGGGCTAAGTCTTTGAGAATGCGGACGGATTCGGTGGTTTTTTCTAAGTGTTCGCGTTCGAGAACTGCATTTCTGTCTAAACCCAAACCTTCGGCAAAGCGCAGCCACAGTTCGGGGTGATTTGCTGCGCCTCTCTCTTCTTCTATCAGGTTTTCGAGGAGCATTTGACGAATTTTGATGTCGTCGCAGGCGGCGTGGGTAGCGCTGACGTAGGTGGGGAAGTTGTGGACTTGCAGGTAGTATTCTTGTGCATATTCTTGCAGCATGGCGATGTCTAGTTTGCCTTCGTTCCACATTTGGTAGAATGGGTGTTTCAGCAGGTGGTTTTGGTCGAGAATGCTGTTGAGTTGTTCGAGAAATTGCTGTTTGTTCATAATTGTCGATCGCCCTTTAAGGATAGTGCAGCAAACCTGCGATAAAATGGGTTAGTAGTGAGGAATTCAGTCCTTGACTAAAATGTTATCGTAATCTAGCATTTTGTCAAGACTAAATTTTCAATTGTTTGTGTTTGGATCGAATCGTTGTTGATGCTGATATCGCGGGCGATTATTATTAACCGCCATCGAAGTTGTTAGCGCGTGCTTCTGTCAGTGTCCACAGCCTAAAGCGGACTGAAATCCGCACTGCGAACCGTTTGTAGTGGGGCCGAGCGCACGCGGTATGACTAATAATTTCGGATAATTAACTGCTAATTATAGCTGCAATTCGATCGCGCTCCAACTCTCTTCCGATCAGCACTAATTTGGTTTGACGGACTTCGGAAGGTTGCCAAGGGCGATCGTAAAAATATTCTATACGATCGCCCACACCTTGCAACACCATCCGCATCGGCTTCTTGGGAACCGCCACAAACCCCTTAATCCGATAGATTTCTTCCTGCTGCATCAAGGCTTTCAGCTTTTTCACCAAAGCTTGCGGTTCAAATTCGCGATCGGCAATAAAGAAAGTCGAGTTAATATCATCATCGTGCTCGTGTTCCTCCTCCGTGTCGTGGTGACTCGGGCGGGACTCCAAATCATCCTCAACCGCCGCATTAAATCCCAACAGCACATCAGGGTTAATTTCGCCACCCTTAGACACAACAATTTTTACACTCGGGCGCAACTCTTGCTGCAACCAGGTTTGAACTTTCTGTTGAGTTTCCGCATCCACGCGATCGACCTTCGTTAACAGTACCATATCAGCACAGGCCAACTGGTCTTCAAACAATTCCTCGATCGGAGTTTCGTGATCCAAACTATCATCAGCCAGCCGCTGCGCCATCAAAGCATCGATATCACCGACAAAATTACCGCTAGCAATAGCTTCGCAATCAACAACAGCAACCACACCATCTACAGTAGCACCCGTGCGAATTTCCGGCCAGCGAAAAGCTTGAATCAAAGGCTTAGGAAGTGCGAGGCCAGAAGTCTCAATTAAAATACAATCAATCTGATCTTTGCGCTTCAACAACTCTTGCATAGTCGGCAAGAATTCCTCTTGAACAGTGCAACAAAGACAACCATTTGTCAGTTCAACAATATTGCTGCTGACAGTTTCTTCTTCATCGCAAACTTGGCAATCGCGCAGCAACTCTCCGTCAATTCCGATTTCGCCAAATTCATTAACCAGAACAGCAATGCGGCGGCCTTGATTGTTTTGCAACAAATGGCGAATTAAGGTAGTTTTGCCGCTACCGAGAAAACCAGTGATCACCGTAACAGGAATTTTGTGCATTGAATTATTTTTAGGTTGAGAATTACGATCCAAACCTCCCCTCACTCTCCTTAAAAAAGGGGGAAGAGAGTTCAAAGTCTGTTTTAAACAGGAAGGAACTCGAAACACTCAAAGTCTCCCTTCTTAAGGGCGATTTAGGGGGATCTAGACTTTGAGTAAAAACGAGAACTTATCGCCTCATTTTATTTCTAATTAGGCAGCGGCGGAATTTTAGCCAAAACGCCTTTTTTCAGAGCTTGAGGACGCTCTGACCAAGGCAACAAACCATCCGCTTTAGCATAGTATTGACCCGCGCATTCCAGTACAGCCTCGATGCTTTCCGGCTCATTTGCAGGCAAATCACCAAATAGATAAGTGTACTTTCCCACAGCAGCAAAAGACACCGCACAAGAGTGGCTGCAAGCACTCATGCACTCAACCTCTTGAATCTCAAATCGATCGCAAAACTCCCAATCTTTAGCAAGTTTCGATAAATCTTCCATAAATTGTTGGCCGCCGCTTTTGCCTTCGCGCTTGCCGTCTTTCCAAATACTAGCGCAAGCAGTACAAACAAACAGACTGTGCTTTGTGCGTACAGCCGCATTAATTCCATCCATCATCCGTACGTCGCAGATGCGTTCAAAAGTGAGTTAGATATCGGCGGGCATTCTGACTTTATAAACCACAAGGGTTTCATTACAGTTGCGGGACAGCGCCGGACTTGCACCGAACTTTCCCCGTTTCCTCTAGCGGCTGCTCCCCGCTAGAACCGATCGCAATTTCACATCATACCGCACTTGGCGCCCTTTTCCAAAAAAGTTATCTTGGTAAAAGCAAGTTTTAATATCTACACACATAAATCAACCCCGTTCTTAGCAAGGATTTTAGTCCTGACATTCCAATTTTTTAAGGATTAAATTCCTGTATAATTGTAAGTACGATCGTCCGAGGATATACGATGACCGCATTAACAGAAATCCGCGAACAAGTAGTTGAGGAAAAAGTACATACTTATTACTCTCCTGAAGAGTATTTAAAACTGGAAGAAGCCGCAGAATTTAGAAGTGAATATCAGGATGGCAGGATAATCCCTATGACAGGCGGAACACCAAATCACAATCAAATAGCTCTTAATTTGAGCGGTACACTAAATTTTGCTACGAAAGGACAACCGTATCGAGTATTTATCAACGATTTGCGTTTGTGGATACCGTCGAAGCGGGTTTATACTTATCCTGATGTAATGTTGGTGGCGGGGAAATTGGAGTTTGCTGAGGGCAGGAAAGATACGATTACTAATGCGGTGATGGTGGCTGAGGTTTTATCGCCATCGACGGAGGATTATGACAGGGGCGGCAAGTTTAAGCTTTTCCGTTCTATTCCTAGTTTTCGAGAGTATGTTTTGATCGATCAATACGAGATGCACGTTGAACATTTTTGCAAGACGGATGATAATAAGTGGATTTTGTCTGAGTATGATGGTGCTGATACGGTATTACAATTGAGTTGTGTGGAGTTTGAGATGCGGTTGGGTGATATTTACGACCGCGTGGATTTTGAATCTGAGTCTAAATCTGAGGAGTGAGGGTGATATTAAAACCACTAATTTCGGGGCGATTGGAAATCGCGTCTACACAAACAAAGTCCGCGCAACGCGAGACTGGGAGAACAAGTAAAATCCCGGAAGCATTATGAAATTTGATAATTTTTAGGAAAGTTTTCGGACACTAAGAAATAATCATAGGGACAATTTTTTATTAACTATTGAGAAGTCATAGTTAAAGTATATTTTGTGTTCCCTCCTGTTTCTCGAACCTGAAGAATATAGTCATCCTTACCTAAGTTTTTCTGAATTGTTCCGGCTGAATTGATATAAGCCGAAGCACTATCTATCTGTTCTCCAGGATCTATAACTCCATTACCATTTGTATCAACATATAGCCAGATTCCAACTTGGTTAGTTACTTGATCTAAAATTATATTGACACTACTGGTACTTTCCAAACTAAATAAGTAATATTTTTGGCGATTTTTACGAGTCAAAGAAAGAGTATCAGTAAAAGTCTTACGTTCTTGCAATGATTTAACATTAGTTGCATCATTTGTATCGTTAACAATTTGAAAGTTATAGTCAGTATTGCTACCTTGAAATTTAACAGTAGCAATATAGTTGTCTGGCCCTAAAGTTCTACTAATTGTTCCGGTAGAATTACTATAAGCCGAGGTACTATCTATCTGCTCTCCAGAATCTATAATTTTATTACCATTTGTGTCAACATAAAGCCACATTCCAACTTGGTTAGTTACTTGATCTAAGTAAAGACTGACATTGCTTGACTTATCTATAGTGAAAAAGTAAGTTCTTTCGGGGTTTTTGGATGTGAGCCGATCGCTAAAAATGCGACTTTCTTTTAAAATGCCAATATTTGGATTTCTGGATATTTTGGGTTCTACGAAAGGTTTTTTGTCAATATCAGGTGTTTTAGGTGGAGTGAGCGGTGACGAAACTGGCGGTAATGAATCTGCCGCTGGAGTTGAGGTTATAACTTCGTTTTTAGTCCCCTCATTTTGCGTAGGAGGAGGAAGTCGTGGTGTTTCTGTTGGAGGATAATAACGATATTGCAAGCCTACTATTAGTATTGGTATAATAATTACTCCCAGAAAACCAAATAAAGCAAATAGACCCGATTCCCTCATTGCACCATTACCTAGCTTATTAATTTTTTTCCCACCATTGGGCGACTTTGGTCAGACGATGTTAATGTCACCATAAACATTCCCCTGAATAAGAGCTTTAATTTCTTTGATTTCCTCTGCTATCTTCCCATAATTCTGGACACTTGGTGGCTGAGATTGAAGTGCATTCGTCAAAGCTTTAACGGCTGAGGCCAGTTTTGCATCTTTACCTACTGCTGTATCTACTTCCTCGACTGCTTTAGCGACTTCCGGGTTCGTGGCTGCTTCTAACTCAAGAACAGCTTTTCTATAATCTAAGGGCTGCTGTTGAGATAGTTCTATAGCCGTTGCTGTACTTGGCGACTCCCTTTTAAGCAATGATAGCAAATTATGGCCTTTTTCAACAACTAGCTTGCCTAGCTGTTCAGTAGCCTTCTCTGTAGCTGTCTCCGTGGCTTTGATTAATACCAAAGTTGCGATCGCCCCGGCTGTCAATGTTACAGGTTCCATATAAAATTCCTTAGTTTTTTAAACTATAACGACTTAATAGCAGCTTCAACAGTAATAAAAAGTAATAAAATAGTAATAAAAAAGTAAGATTAGCTCCCTGTTGCGGTACAATCTATACTAAGCCTACCTTAACGCTCCGCTAGTAAGGGACTTTCACACATGACTGTTGACGAAGCCATCACGATCGCAGAAACAGCCCTCAACTACGATCGCCTCAACAAAGTTCAAGAAATAGTGTTTCGTCAATCCTGGGAAGGGCAGTCTTATATAGAAATTGCTAAAACCGCAGGCTATGAATACGATTATATCAAAGATGCTGGTGCTAAACTGTGGAAACTACTTTCAAAAGCACTAGACGAAAAAGTTAAAAAAGATAATCTTAAATCTGTATTAAAGCGATATCTACGGCGAAGTCAAGTGAATTTACAGCGCAATCTGACCATCGAAGTTAACCTCAGCGGTGCAAATCTCAGCGGTGCAAATCTCAGCGGGGCTAGATTATTCGCAAACTTGAATGAAGCTGATTATGTTCAAGCTGATTTAGATAAAATAACTTCTAATAATGAAACTGAATTATCTAACTCAAATAAAGAAATTGACTGGAACGGTTTTTGTTTTCACTGCGACGCACAAGTGAAAATAGCCGAAATTCTCGATCGCACTTCCACACTCTTCATCCCCAACTCCCAACTCCGACTCGCCACACCGGAAGGGAGACAAAACCAAGAAGCTGACTTTCTGATATTTCACCAAAACAAGCTAGGAATGCTGAAAATTGACAGCGAATCATCCGATCGAAACGCAACAGAAGATGAAATGTGCGGGCTTTTAATAGATTCCGGCATCAGTCTTATCAAGCATTACGATTCTACCCGATGCAGCCAACAACCCGATTTAGTTGTGCAGGAGTTTTTGGAAATATTGAGTCAGAAATAAGTATGAAGCGATTTCAATCGTCGAGTGATATCAATTGTTGCATCGGAATGATTTAACCGCAGAGGCCACAGAGAACGCAGAGGAAGAGAAGAAAGAGATCGATAATTCCGATGCTAATTGATTTGGTATGATTTATATTACCTTAAAAAACAAGGTGGGCATTGCCCACCCTTCAAATTATGCAGTTTCGTGCTTCCGCCATGCGGGATGCCACAGCAATTCCGCAGTCGATCGCTTCTCGACCATTTCCTTGGTAATCGTACAGTTGGCAACATCCTTGCGAGAAGGCAACTCGTACATCACATCCAGCATTAACTCCTCTAAAATGCTGCGGAGAGCTCTCGCGCCGGTTTTGCGGCGGTAGGCCTCCTGGGCGATCGCCCGCAGCGCATCCGGCTCAAATTCCAACTCCACACTGTCCATCTTCAACAGCTTTTGATACTGCTTCACCAGCGCATTCCGGGGCTCGGTCAAAATCTGCATCAAAGCCGCTTCATCCAGCGGCGAAATCACCGTCACCACCGGAATCCGCCCGACAAACTCAGGAATCAAACCAAACTTAACTAAATCGTCCGGCTGTACCTGTTGCAAAATATCAACAGCCCGCTTATCCTTCGCAGCCATTGTCGAGTTGCTGTCACTTTCATTTGGCTGAATAAAGCCCAAGGATTTTTTACCCAAACGCTGATCGACTATTTTTTCCAAACCGACAAAAGCACCGCCGCAAATAAATAGAATCTTGCTCGTGTCAACTTGAATAAAATCTTGGTAAGGATGTTTGCGGCCGCCTTGCGGGGGAACATTAACCACCGTTCCTTCCAACATTTTCAGCAGCGCTTGCTGCACTCCTTCTCCCGATACATCTCTGGTAATCGAAGTGTTTTCGCTTTTGCGAGCAATCTTGTCAATTTCGTCAATATAAATAATCCCGCGCTGTGCTGATTCGACATCAAAATCCGACATTTGCAACAGTCGCAGCAAGATATTTTCTACATCGTCGCCGACATATCCAGCTTCTGTCAGCGTCGTTGCGTCGGCTACCGCAAAAGGAACTTCGAGCATTTGCGCCAAACTCTGCGCTAACAAAGTTTTACCGCAACCTGTGGGCCCGACTAGCAGGATGTTGGATTTTTGCAGTTCGACATCGCCGTCGGGGGAAGATTTGCCGCTGTCTTTGGCTTGGTCGGCGCTCAAGCGCTTGTAATGGTTGTAAACTGCGACAGAAAGGACTTTTTTGGCTGAGTGCTGGCCGATGACGTGGTTGTCTAAATGCTGTTTAATGTCTGTGGGTTTGGGAATTTGGGCTAAGACAATTTTAGATTTGTTCGATCGACTCGGGCGTCGCGTTCCTTGTCCCTGAGACTCTCGCACCTCTGATTGAGGAATCTGTTGACCAATTGTTTTGCTAGAGTCAAAAAATTCTTCCTCTAAAATTTCATTGCACAGTTCCACGCATTCATCGCAAATGTACACGCCGGGCCCAGCTATTAACTTGCGGACGTACTCCTGCGACTTGCCGCAAAAGGAGCATCTGAGATTGGAGTCATACTTTGACATATTTGCCTCTTACTTTACGGTTGCGGTTGCTTGTTTTGACTGGGGAAGTTGCGGCGGGAGCGATATCTTTGCCCTAGAAAAATTTCCCGAAAGAACACCCAAGCCAGTCTGTCGATTTGAGATACTTCGGCTTCGCGAGGGTACGAGTTTGAGATTTGAGATTTGAGATTTACTCCACAAATAAATTTTTGAAGTTGAACCTTGGTCTAAAACTTGGGGATATACACGAGTTAAGTCAGGGGCTTGTCTCAATTTTTGCCTGGTCAAGCTTCGCGGTCTCTATTTCTAAGTTAGCACTTTTGAGGCACGGTCATTAGTCGTCAGCCCTGCGACCATATTTTAAATTTTAAATTTTCACTTTCGGGCAAAGCGGCACGGGCTTACCATTTTTTGTAGGGCAAAAATTTGCCTGACATAATTATTTTTACTCGATCGCCTTTTGGGTCTGCTTCTTTCTCGACATCCATAGTAAAGTCGATCGCGCTCATAATCCCGTCACCAAATTTTTCGTGGATTACTGCTTTGAGCGGCATTCCGTACACCTGCATGATTTCATAGAAGCGATAAATCAACGGGTCTACCGGAACAGCAGCATCCAAAGAACCTTTTAACGGAGGTTCGGTCAGCAGCGCAGCCATCTCGCCCGACAGTCCCAAGGCTGAGGCAATTTTCTCTGCTTCATCGATCGATGCCGTAGCTTGACGGTAAATAACCGCAGCAATCCAAACTTCGTCGCGATCCAAAAGTTTTTCCAATTGGGCCAAACTAATTCCCTTAGCTTTTTTAGCAGCCAAAAGCTTTTCTGTAATTTCAGAAATTGCCATTAAATATTCTCCAACTCACTGAGGTGCTAGATGTGAAATTTCTCTCACATTTTGGGGATTTTGTCAATAGCAAAGCGAAAAAACAAACTGAATTGATAACTCGGAATTTCAGCAAAAGCTGGTCTCGTCAACTTCCACAACTTGCAACAGATCGATCGCAAAATAACTCATAAATGCCCTGCCACAATGGTAGAGTTGGCAGTAGATGCAGTGCAAATTACACCAACCAAGGCATTGGGCAACATTTAGGCAGAAATTCGATCGCTCCAGCCTGACGCACGGGTGGCTGGCTACCGCAGCCACAACTTCTTGACCGTTCACAACGGGCAACTGAGTATGGAGATTCAGGTTAAAGATTATAGCATTGAGTACGATCGCGCTGCCCAAACAATCACCTGCTGCGGCTCGTTCCGGCTCAAACAGGCCCAAGAATACGCGCCGATCGCCCGTGCTGCTCGAGTTCGTTGCTGACTCCTCGCCAAACACGATTGCTTTAGACTTACGAAAGCCAGAATTCTTAAATAGTTCGGGAATTAACATCCTCTCAAAATTTGCGATCGAAGTGCGCCAGCAAAAAAATATTCAAATAACCCTAAAAGGCTCTAAACAAATACCCTGGCGGGGAAAAATCCTGAAAAATTTACAGCGGCCGATCCCTTCCTTGCACTTACAATTAAAATACTAAATCGCCCAAGCTCTATGTGAGTCCCACCCCAAGTCCGAGAACCGAGATCGGGAGACTCAAGTGAAGGCTCGTAAGTCATAGTTAAGCTAGCCCCGAACCTTAAAAAACTTCCGACCCAACTAAAAAATACCAATTGTCAATTGCCATGCAGGAAGAACCATCGAGAGAACAGCTACTTTTGGACGTTCAGCGGCTGAGTGCGGAACTTGAAAACTTGAAGCGCGAAAAAGCTGACCTAGAAATTTTGCTGGAGACTACTACCGAACATTCGGACACGATGGACGCTCACTTGCTCTCTAAAGCTGATGTGGCGCTGCGATCGAGCGAAGAGCAGTTTCGGGCGATCGCCTCAGCAACTCCCGTTCCGGTATTGGTTTCTCGCCTCGGTGACGGCTTAATTATGTATGCGAATTCTCAACTGGCTTCTCTGCTGAACATACCCCTAGAAAAATTGATCGGCTGCAGCACCCCAGACTTTTATTTAAACCCGGACGATCGCCCAAAGGTACTAGAAGCCCTCGCCAAAAACGGATACCTCCAAAACTACGAACTCCACTGCAAAAAGTCAGACGGTACTCCCTTCTGGGCCACAATCTCCGTTGAGTCCCTGCTGTTTAACGGTCAACAGACAGCATTGTGCGCCTTGTACGACCTCACCCAGCGCAAGGAAGCAGAACAAACCCTCAAAGAGAGCGAAAAGCGTCTCCGCCGCCAGAGTCTGGCTTTGTTGCAGCTAGGCCGGCAGAGGACTTTCAACAGCGGTGCGCTGAATGTGGGAATTCGCGAAATTACCGAGGCTGCAGCCCGTACTTTGGAGGTGGAAAAAGTCAGCGTCTGGCTTTACAACCATCTCAGATTTGGCAGTCGCTATTCGATCGAACCCCAGCTAAATTTTATCAACCGAGCGATCGCCCGCAGCCAAACAGAATCACTCGATCCAGAAACCGCCGCCCGAGAAGAAAACCCAGATTTGGTCAATCATTCTAAATTTAAAATCTCCAACCTCAGATTAGTTTGTCTCGACCTGTACGATCGCACCAGCGAGAATCATTTGAGCCGCCAGCCCCTATCGGCGACAAGCGATTTACAACTTTCATCAATCTTAGATGATGTCGAAGGCGACACACCGGGCGAAAACTTAGCTGAGGACAAAGCATTAAAAACTGCGCCCAACACTTCAAACTCGATCGCCACAAATTTGTGCCACTCATCTCCGGTAGCCCAACACTCCCCCGCGCTACCGAATCCCAACAAACCAAACTCATCTATATTAAATGTAGCAATCAGGCTCGGCGGTCAGATCGTAGGCATCCTCTCCTTGGAACACGGCGCGCCCCGCCAGTGGGCTCTGGAGGAACGCACCTTCGCCGATTCTTTAGCAAATTTGGTCGCGCTGGCGATCGAAGGATTTGAACGCCAGCGCGCTCAGGAAGCACTTTCCAAAGCCAAAGCCCAGCTAGAAATGACCGTCGATCAGCGCACCGCTCAACTCACCGCCGCCAACAAACTGCTCCGCATCGAAATTGCCGAGCGCAAAAGAGCCGAAATAGCCTTGCAAGAAGCCTTACACAAAGCTGAAGCAGCTTCCAGAGCTAAAAGCACTTTTTTAGCCAATATGAGCCACGAGTTGCGAACACCGCTCAACGCCATTATCGGTTACAGCGAAATGCTACAAGAAGAAGCACTCGAATCAGGACTAAAAAACATCATTCCCGATACCCAAAAAATTCGTAACGCAGGCAAACACTTGCTGACTTTAATCAACGACATTCTCGATCTGTCTAAGATAGAAGCAGGTCGGATGGAGCTTTATTTAGAAGAATTTGATATCGGCAATTTAATAGAAGAAGTCGTTGCAACTTTGCACCCTTTAGTGGAAAAAAATCACAATCAATTGCAGGTTTCTTACTCTCCGAATTTGGGAATTATGTACGCAGATTTAACTAAAGTCCGGCAAATTCTCTTCAATTTGCTCTCGAATGCCTTGAAGTTTACCGAAGGCGGGACGGTGCTGCTGAGCGCGACTAGGGAACCAGCAGGCGGCAGCAATTGGGTTTATTTACAGGTATCTGATACCGGCATTGGAATGTCGGTCGGGCAGCAGCAGAGTTTGTTTCAACCTTTTGTGCAAGGCGATGCTTCGACTACTCGCAAGTACGGCGGCACCGGTTTGGGATTGACGATTAGCCGCTTGTTTTGTCAGATGATGGGCGGCGATATTAGTCTTGATAGTCAGTTGGATGTCGGCTCTACTTTTACTGTTAAATTAAAGGCACAAGTTGAGATTAGTCATTAGTTATTAGTTATTGGTTATTGGTTATTGGTTATTGGTTATTGGTTATTGGTCATTGGTCATTGGTCATTGGTCATTGGTCATTGGTCATTAGTCATTGGTCATTAGTCATTAGTCAACCGATTCTCAATGACAAACTCCTAATAATATCATGTCCGGTGGATTGAATGCAATCAATAAAGTCCGCACTACGAACCGTTTTTGTTGTGGTCATCGATCGCACTTAATGTATAGCCTTTCTCAAAAACGTGAGGTATGCCCTGTGCCCTAGGCCCTATGCCCTATACCGCATAGTACCTTCTATGAGAGTTCGAAAGGCTATAGCAGTTCTCACAAAAATGAGGCATCACTCTAAAATCTAAAATCTAAAATCCTGAGCTTTTTGAGACAGGCTATATGAGCTATTCCTAAAGACCTATCCCTAAGGATCATAATCTGTTAATTGTGACACCGATCGCGATCGACCTCTGTTGCTCATCACACAATAATATTTGTTCCCAGCTTAGAATATCTTATTATCCTAGACTTGTGCCGTCGCCCGGATCTAGCGCCTCGCTGCATTATTCAAAAGTCGCACCTCAATCAGATTGAGGGGGGATTGCTTGTAGAAAGACAATTTGATAAAAATAATGCTAGGGTCGCTAACCACTAGAAGGCAAAAGTTAACAGGAAATCAGGAATTCTCACAGGCTTAAGGAGGCAGAAACACCATAGGTGTCTTTTACCGAATCCGAAGGGCCTTCCAACAGCAGCCTCTACAGGCTTCATAGCAATGCCGCCTTCAACAGCGCGCAAGTTATCAGAATCAAAGGAGTGCATCTATATGTCGATTAAACCTTGCAGTCAACCGCTAAACACAAATCCTTTCACTTGTCATCGCGATCCCGCTACAGGCAGGTGGACTACTGTAATCGCAACAGTTGAGAACCCTTCCGCAACAGACTCTAGTTGGAAAGCAAAAGCCGAAAGCGAAAACGCAGGTAAAGCAGAAACAACAATTCCTGTTTCGCCTACAATATCGTTGCCGAACAAACGCCTTTCCTTCTCATTGCCTCCGTTCAAAAAGCTGGCTAAAAAATCTGTTGTCACTCTCAGCAGATAGCCATCGCGCCGGGCCGGATCTAGTTTCCACGGTTACGCCCGGCCTCGCGCCCAACAAAAAAACCAACTTAATCAATAGCATAAATTGCCAAAAAGCGATATACTGCCAGCAAACTTTCTCCTTGAAGATCCGTGAAGTATTTGCTCGATCGCTTAGTCCAACTGATATGGACAAACCGACCAATTCGCCAGCGGGGAACAGTCATCGTTGCTATCCCCCTGATTGGTATGTTTGCCTCGCTAATCGCAATTTCAGGACTCCGCGAGAGTGCCATACAGCTCAGAAATCAAGCAAATACTAATAAGGAAATACTTCAGGAAGCTAACCGCTTGTTAACAGCGATGGTGGATGCAGAAACCGGAATTCGCGGTTACGGGTTAACGAAGCGCCCCGAATTTCTAGAACCATATTTAGAAGCAAAAAAAAAATTGCCTCCGCTGTTAGCTAAACTCAAGTTGATGGTGGGGAAAAATCAACCGCAAGCTCAGGAATTTGCAGAAATTAAAAAAATTACCGAACAACACATCAATTTCTTGCAAAACACTTTAAAGCAGCTCGACAGTTCGGCAACAAGAGTGCCGTCGCCAGAAATAAATCAGGTGTTCGGTATAGGCAAATTGAAGATGGATAAGCTGCGCGACAAAATTGATACGTTTGGTGAAGCAAACAAAGCTTACCAGAACGCTCAAGAGCGGCAAATACGGGAGTTGAGAGATTTAACTAATTTCCTGCAAATAGGTGGTTTGCTTGTCGGCTGTTTGGGTGCCGTGGCTTGCTGGTATTTATTTGATAGTTTAGAGAAGGAATTGAAGAAGCGGGAAGCTGGCTTAGAAGAAAGCAAAACTCGCATTCAAGCTGTGGTAGATAATGCGGCTGACGCGATCATTACTTTGGATGAACGGGGAAATATTGAGTCTTTTAATACGGCAGCCGAAAAGATTTTTGGCAAAAGTGCCGATCGCGCAATTGGCTCGAACCTCCGCCGGCTGATAGCTCAACCGCAACCGCACTGCAGCGCCGGAGATTATTCGATCGAATATTTCACATTAAATCCTAATGCTAAGCTGACAACTTACCAGCAAGAAACAATGGGACTTCGCAGCGACGGAATTAAGTTTCCGATGGAGTTGGCTATCAGCGAAATGCGTCTGAAAAATCAACACTTGTTTATTGCGATTTGCCGCGATATCAGAGGAAGAAAACAAACTGAAGAAACTCTCCGCAAGCAATCGCAAATGCTGGATTTGGCGAACGATACGATCGCGGTACTAGACTTGAAAGGGGAGATTTATTATTGGAATTTGGGGGCGAAGTTTCTCTACGGATGGCGGAAGTCGGAAGCAACAGGCAAAAATATTCACGATCTTTTGCAAACTGAATGGAAGCAGCCTTTTGAGCAAATCCAAAAAATGCTTTTTGAGCATGGTTCTTGGCAAGGAGAAATGGTGCGAACCAAGCAAGACGGCACAAAAATAACGGTGGCCAGCAGGTGGACTTTGCAGCACGACGAGCAAGATCAACCGGTGGCAATTTTGGAAATCAGCAACGATATTAGCGATCGCAAACGTTCAGAAATTGCCTTGGCTGAAAGTGCCCTCCGGTTTCGTCATACTTTTGAACAAGCGGCAGTCGGCATGGCCCAAACCAGTGTAGAAGGCAAATTTATGTTGGTCAACCAAAAACTTTGCGAAATTTTGGGCTACAGTCGCCAAGAATTGATGGAGAAAAAATTTCAAAAGATTACTTTTCCGGAAGATTTAGCAAAGGAATTAGGATTTTTGCGCCAATTGTTAGCAGGAGAAATTGATAATTACTGTGTAGAAAAGCGCTTTGTCCGCCCAGACAGAGAGTTGGTGTGGACAAACTTGACGGTTTCGCTGCTGCGAGAACAAAATGGCAGTCAATTTTTGATGTGTGTGATAGAGGATATTAGGGAACGCAAACAAGCTGAGGAATCTCTTAAGTTGCGCGCTAGAGAGTTGAGTTGGACGGCGCAGTCGCTGGCTCAAATGACGAGTGTTTTGAGAAAGCGGAATCAAGAATTAGACCAGTTTGCTTATGTGGTTTCTCACGATTTGAAAGCGCCGCTCAGGGCGATCGCCAATCTCAGCAGTTGGATAGAAGAAGACCTCAGCGAGTCCATGACAGAGGATACTCTGCACCAAATGAACCTGCTGCGCGGCAGAGTTCACAGGATGGAAGGATTGATTGAGGGACTGCTGCAATATTCCCGCGTCGGGCGCATTCAAGTACCTTCAGAAACCGTAAAAGTTGAGATTTTATTAGCAGAAATTATTGATTCCTTGGCACCGCCGGCGGGATTTGAGGTAAAAGTTGAACCGGGAATGCCAACTTTTGTCGCCGAAAAATTGCTGTTGCAGCAGGTTTTTGCTAATTTAATTAGCAACGCTATCAAGCACAATCGAGCTGAATCAGGTCATGTAAATATATCCGTTACAGAGTTAGATGATTTTTATGAATTTTCAGTAGCCGATAACGGGCCGGGGATTGCTGCTCAATATCACGATAAAGTTTTTGTGATTTTTCAGACCTTGGAAGCTCGCGATAAAGTTGAAAATACTGGCATTGGTTTGTCGCTGGTGAAGAAGATTGTGGAAGGCCAAGGTGGCACTATTTCGCTGGAATCTGCGGAAGGTGAAGGAGCAATTTTTAGATTTACTTGGCCGAAGCAACCTGTTAGCAAAGAGGGAAGTGACACAACTTTAAATCTAGTAAATGTAGGGCGTGGATAGCGCACCGCAAACCAGATAGCGACCGTTTAATCTGCATCGCAGCGGATTTCGATGATAAATCCGTCGGGATCGTAAAAGTAAATGCCGCGTCCTGTAGCGCGCGTGACGGGGCCGCTGTCGATCGCAATTTGATTAGATTTTAGCACTTCGATCGCGCGATCGAACAAATCGCGATCGATATCAAAAGCCAAGTGGTTGGCGCGAGTAAAAGCTTTCTCCGGGTTTGGGTTTGGCGGTTCCAAATCTGGCTGCCAAAATAAGTCAATTACAGTCCCGTCTGGGGTGATGAAATTAGCCACTTTACCCGCTGCTACCATTTCTGTTAAACTTGCGGGAATTTCTGCACCTGTGAGTTCGTGCAAACCGAGAATTGTACCGTAAAAGTAGCGGGAAGCTTTCATGTCCCGCACGTTTAAAGCGATATGGTGAACGCGGCGCAAAGTCCCCGGCGCGAGGGCAATTTTGACGGTGTTTTCGTTAGTTTGCATGGTTGTCAATTGCGAATGTTATAGAAGAAGTCATCATATCGTTTCCGGTTGGATCGTCAGGTGATTTAACCGGCGCTAGAACACAGAGTACACAGAGTCCGAGAATATATATCTGAATCATTCCGATGAAGAGAGGATTTGATATCAGTCATCAGTCATCTTGCCCGAAGAGCGACTTGTGAGCCAGCGTCTTGCCCGAAGAGCGAAGCCGAAGGGAGCCGAAGCAAGTCGAAGGGTGGTCATTTTAGCCGCTCGCGAAGTCGAAGGGTAGTCATTGGTCATTAGTTATTAGCATTTTGTAGATACTGTCTTGATCTGTCAAGGGGTAGCGAGTAAATAGGGCTTGCTGAATAAGCCTAAAACCCTTACATCAAAAGACTTTGGTTCGTTTGGGCGCTGATAATGTTTAAGACTATAGCAATCCTAAATCATTATCTACACTTATTATGATATATAGCTTTTCTTTTCTCTCATATGAGGTACTATTCGGGATAGGCCTCCGTGGCTTCCGTGGGCCTAGGGCATACCTCACTTTTGTGAGAACCGCTATAATTATATGCAATAATTGATTGTGACAATAAAAAGATTAATAACTTACAACTGCCACAGAAAGATATAGAAAAAGAAAGAGCGGCGTTAGAATCTTTCATTAAAAGCGATCGAACTGTCAGAGAACTCAAGCGAGCAATAGCTGTAAGGATGGCTATCAAAGGTAAGCTCTACCATGAAATTAGCAAAATATGGCGTGTAAGTAAAATTTTTATTGGTTATTGGAAAAAACAATTTAAAACCAAAGGCATCGCAGGAATCAGACTAGGGCATAAAGGGTCAAAAGGAGCTTTAACATCTCTACACAAAACTGAAGTAATCGAAGGGCTAAAGAATAAAGAATATTGGGATTTTGATGAGGGAGTTACTTATTTAGAGCGAGAATTTGGTGTCAGCCATAAATCTAAACAGAGCTATTATGAACTTTTATCTCTGGCGAAGATCGTCTGGAAAAAAACTCAGAAAATCCATCCCAAATCTGAACCCGAACTGGTAAAAAAAGAGGGAATAAATTAACAATATTTGAGCCAAAAACAAGTTTGGCATAGAATTTAGAGAAATAATAGTATTTTTTTTTAGATGAATGTCATCTACTTCATGGCGATATTAATGGCTAAGCTTGGGGTCGCTCCTATCTAAGAATTGAAGTCCCAATTACCAATCAAAAAAATAGACAAACTTATTTTGGTGCACGCTCATTATCAAACCCAAAAATTCCATGTTAAAGTTTATAAATCGGGGGATTTAAAATCAACAGTTGAATTCATAAAAAAAAGACTTACCAAATAAATACTCATTGCGGAAAATTATCTTGATTTGGGATATAGCTATTTATCATAGATATGGAGAATTTAGAGATTATTGTTCAGAAGTTAATCGTGAGAAATAACCTGATGATTAGTCCATCACTGGTATTTTATTTGCTCCCAATGCTCCCGAACTGAATCCGGTTGAAGATATTTGGTTACAAGCTAATTTTTTTTTTACGAAAGTATTGGTATTTATGTAAGTCTTTTAAGATAATTAAATTGTTGTTTGAGTTTTTCAAAAAGGAACATAAATTTGATTTCCCCAAAATCTATCAGTACACCTATACCTAGAAAATGATTTAGGATTGCTATAGTAAGTAAGGAGGAATCCAAAAAAAGGGGCAACTCGCGTCGCCCCTCATCTATTTAAGCAACTGCAAAATTACACTTCCACAGCAATCTTTTGTTCCGAAGCTTCGGGTGAATTTGCTTCACTCGGCGGCACAACTTGCCAGAATTTAGGTAAATATTCCGACCAATTTGCGAGAATCTTCGCGGCTTTTTTGCTGCCGGTTCGATCGCGCTGCATCTCAATCAACTCCTTCAATTGCGCCTCCCCAGCAGCCGTAGAAACCCGCTGCATCTTCACAATCTCCCCGTTGACGTGAGCCGGGAAAGTCCCATCTTCATCGAGGAAATAACCCAAACCGCCAGTCATTCCAGCGCCGACGTTGCGGCCGACTTTTCCTAACACGACAATAACGCCGCCAGTCATGTACTCGCAGCAGTGATCGCCGGCACCCTCAATGACTGCTTTCGCCATCGAGTTACGCACCGCAAACCGTTCGCCCGCTTTACCCGCAGCCAACAGAGTTCCCCCCGTTGCGCCGTACAAACAAGTGTTACCGACGATCGCATTTTCCGAAGCATCATACGTCGCACCAGCCGGCGGTGCGATCGCAATTTCGCCACCGTGCATCCCCTTACCAACATAGTCGTTAGCTTGGCCTGACAGCACCAGCGTCATTCCCGGCAAATTGAACGCGCCGAAGCTTTGGCCCGCGCTACCCGTGCAGTTGAGGACGATCTCACCGCTAAAGCCGGTGTCACCGTATTGCTTGGCGATCGCACCTGATAAACGTGCTCCCACAGTGCGATCGGTATTCACCAATTTTACACTCTTGCTAACACTGGTTTGATTGGCGATCGCGCTTTGAATTTCAGCATCCGCGAGCAAATCGTCATCCAACACTGGCCCGTTGGTGTGTACATCGCCGTGAATCAAGAAAGATCGATCGCCCTTAGTATCCGGTAACTTCATCAAACAATCCAAATTAATCGCTTGAGTTTTAGTTAGTTGCACCCCTTCGCGCATTGTCAGCAAATCCGCGCGGCCGATAATATCTGCGATCGACTTATAACCTAATTTCGCCAACAAACTCCGCACTTCTTGTGCTACGAAATAGAAGAAATTAACCACGTGCTCCGGCGTTCCAGGGAACCGTTTCCGCAAATGTTCCTGTTGAGTTGTTACGCCCACGGGACAACTATTCATGTGGCAAACGCGAGCCATAATACAGCCTTCAGCAATCATTGCCACCGTGCCGAAACCGTACTCTTCGCCGCCCATCAAAGCGCCGACAATCACGTCCCAGCCCGTTTTAAAGCCACCGTCAACCCGCAGCAAAACTCGATCGCGCAACTTGTTTTCCATCAACACCCGGTGAACTTCAGTCAAACCGAGTTCCCACGGAGAACCCGCGTGCTTGATCGAACTAAGTGGAGACGCACCGGTACCGCCATCGTGACCGGAAATTTGAATCACATCAGCATTTGCCTTCGCCACACCAGCGGCTACAGTCCCGATGCCGACTTCCGACACCAACTTCACCGAAACTCCAGCTTTTGGATTGATTTGGTGCAAGTCAAAAATTAACTGCGCCAAATCCTCGATCGAATAAATGTCGTGGTGAGGAGGAGGCGAAATCAAAGTGACACCTGGTTTTGATCGGCGTAAATAGGCAATGTACTCGCTCACTTTCGGCCCTGGTAATTGACCGCCTTCACCCGGTTTCGCACCTTGTGCGACTTTAATTTCGATTTGTTGGGCGCTCATCAGGTACTCGGGAGTTACACCGAAACGCCCGGAAGCTACCTGTTTGATTGACGAACAGGCTGTATCGCCGTTTTGCAAACCTTTTAAGTGAGGTAGGGTTTGTGAGAAACCCGCCGCGCTCACATCGTTCAGCACATTGTATCGAATCGGATCTTCGCCACCTTCGCCGGAGTTAGATTTGCCGCCGATGCGGTTCATCGCAATGGCCAGTGTTTCGTGGGCTTCCGGGGACAAAGCGCCGAGGGACATTCCGCCGGTGGCGAAGCGACGGGCAATATCTGCTACAGATTCTACTTCTTCAATGGGAATGGCAGGGCGATCGCTCACAAAATCCAGCAAATCCCGCAAAGCCGTTACCGGGCGGTTTTCTAGCTGTTGCTTGTAAACCTCGTAATGGTCGTAGGCGGTTTCAGGATTTTTGTCACCAATTGGTGTCATTTTTGCTTCGGTGGCAGTTTCCGAATTTTTGTCACCAATTGGTGTCATTTTTGCTTCGGCATTTTTGTCACCAATTGGTGTCATTTTTGCTTCGGTGGCAGTTTCAGGATTTTTGTCACCAATTGGTGTCATTTTTGCTTCGGCATTTTTGTCACCAATTGGTGTCATTTTTGCTTCGGTGGCAGTTTCAGGATTTTTGTCACCAATTGGTGTCATTTTTGCTTCGGCATTTTTGTCACCAATTGGTGTCATTTTTGCTTCGGTGGCAGTTTCAGGATTTTTGTCACCAATTGGTGTCATTTTTGCTTCGGTGGCAGTTTCAGGATTTTTGTCACCAATTGGTGTCATTTTTGAGGCAGCCCCGTTGCCATTACTGTTGGTCTGAGCCTTAAAAGTAGTCACAGCCCTGTGCAAAGCCTTAGCCATTTCCGGGCTGTTCATGTGATATTCGCCGCCCCGGCGGTACTGCACAAAGCCGTAATTTTCCAGCTTTTTCAGAATCAATTCCGGGAAAGCCTGACTGTGGAAAGACATCACCTCGTTAGCCAGTTCCGCCACACTCAAACCGCCGATGCGGGAAACCGTGCCTTTGAAGCCCAAATCGAGCAAATCACCGCCAATGCCGATCGCCTCAAAGATTTGCGCCCCCTGATAGCTAGACAGCAGCGAAATCCCCATTTTCGACAAAATCTTCAGCAAGCCATTTTCCACCGCTGTGCGGTATCTAGCTTGAGCTTCAGTGACGGTAATTTTGGGAACTTTGCCGTGCTGCATCAAGTTTTGAGTTTTGGTGTCAAACCACCAACCGCGCACGCTTTCCAACGCCAAGTAAGGGCAAATAGCCACCGCACCGTAACCCATCAAACAAGCGAAGTGGTGAGTGCTCCAACATTGGGCGGTATCGACAACTAGCGAAGTTTGCATCCGCAGCCCAACGCTAATTAAGTGGTGGTGAACCGCACCAACTGCCAGCAACGGCGGAATATAAGTACATTCAGCACTCACACCCACAGCAGATGCGCCTTTTTCCTTCGATGCTCGATCGCTCAAAATCAGAATTCTCGAACCCTCGCGCACCGCTTCAGCCGCCTCTTGACAAAGTTGCTCCACTGCATTTTTCAAACCTCCGGGCCCTGCAGCGATTTTGTAAAGAGTGGACAATTCTGTCGCGGGGAAAGACTGTTGGTCTTTCAAGAAACACAGTTCAGCGTCGTTGAGTACCGGGGAATCAATTTTTAGCAGCTTGGCATTTTCCGGGATTGTTTGCAATAAATTGCCCCGCAAGCCCACATTCATTGTGAGTGACATCACCATCCCTTCGCGCAGGGGGTCGATCGGCGGATTTGTCACTTGAGCGAACCGCTGTTTGAAATAGTTGTACAGCAACTGAGGCTTTTCTGAGAGTACGGCCAAAGGAGCGTCATCGCCCATGCAGAAAGTCGGTTCCTTCCCAGAACTCGCCATCTCCACAATCACCATATCCAAATCTTCGGCGGTGTAGCCAAAAGCAGTTTGGGTTGCTAAGAGTGTTTGCGGTTCCAGGGTTGCCGTTTCCGCAAAAGGCTGCGGTTCCAAGGTTTCGCGGTTTTGTTTCAGCCATTCGCCGTAGGGGTGGCGCTTAGCAATGCGCTGTTTTAGCTGCCAATTTTTGAGAATTTCGTGGGTTTGCAGGTCAACTGCAATCATTTGTCCTGGCCCCAAACGGCCTTTTTCGACAATATCTGCTTCGGGAATATCGACAACTCCGGCTTCGGAGGCGACAATTACCAAACCGTCTTTAGTAATGCAGTAGCGGGCCGGACGCAAACCGTTGCGATCGAGCGTAGCACCTACTTGTTTGCCGTCGCTGAATACCAGCAAGGCCGGGCCGTCCCAAGGTTCTTGAATGCCGCTGTAATATTCGTAAAAATCTACAATTTCGGGATAGGGAGCCAAATCCGGCTGATTTTTGTAAGCTTCCGGCACCAGAATTGTCAGGGATTCTAGGGGGGTACGGCCGGAGTGCACCAACAATTCCATCACGTTGTCCAAGTTGGCCGAATCGCTACTTTCGGGATTGACGATTGGGTTAAACGTGTCGATATCAGCTTGACTCCAATTCGGGTGAGATAAATTGGCTTGTCGCGCCTTCATCCAGGTAATATTGCCCAAGAGCGTGTTAATTTCGCCGTTGTGTCCCAGCAAGCGCATGGGTTGGGCGAGGTGCCAGCGGGGCATGGTGTTGGTGCTGAAGCGGCGGTGATAGACGGCGAAGGAGCTTTTATAAGCGGGATTTTTCAGGTCTGGGTAAAATTCTGCCAGTACAGCCGATCGCACCATGCCTTTATAGACGATCGTGCGGCAAGAGAAAGAGCAAGTATAAAATTCTCGGCGGGTGAAGTTGGGGCGATTTGATAGGGCGTGTCCGATCGTGCGGCGGGTCAAAAATAACTGCCGATCGAGTTCGTCTCCGGTTAAGTCCGGTGAACTGACAATTACTTGTTCGATTTGAGGCTGATTTTCTAGCGCTTGCGGGCCCAAAACCGAGGGTACAATGGGAACTTTGCGCCATCCCAAAAGTATCAGCCCGCGCTGCATCAAAATTTCCTCAACCACCTGCCGCGCTATAGTCGCTTGAAATTTATCTTGAGACAAAAACAGCATTCCCACGCCGCAGTTTTCCCGTGCGGGAGGCACAATTCCCTGTTCGGCAAACCAAGTATCCAGCAATTCCCAAGGAATCGCGGTCATCAAACCCGCACCGTCGCCGGAATCAGAGTCGGCGCTGCAACCGCCGCGGTGTTCCAGACAAGTTAAGGCTGGCAGAGCTTTTTGAATTAAGGAGTGAGTAGCTGCACCGTTTTGGTTGGCAATAAAACCCACACCGCAGGCATCTCTTTCTTCCACTAACCAGCTTTGGCCGGCGAATGGAGTTCCTCGCTGAGTCTGATGCACGTTTCTGTTTGGATCGATCGTATTACCCATGTTGATTGAAAGTTATTTCGGTGATTGTGTGGTTGATTTGTTTTTATAGCTCGGAGAGAGAATGCTGCCGAGTGGTGGGATCTTAGTAAACCTTAAAACAGCACATAGCAAGCTGATTTGATCAAAATTTACGTCGATGCTGCCTGCACTGAGGACTGAAACCCTGTTTGCCAATTTTAAATTATGTCGCTCGCATCGCCTCGGAGATGTCTCCTAGAATACCCTGCTGTGAAAAAGCAGTGATTCTTTGGGCGATCGCCGCCCTGCATGCAACTACAGACATTGCAGGCAATTCCCTACCGGATAGCTGCGCTAGCGCGGGTTTTTTGGGTGTTTTTTCCCTGAGTCCGCAAGGGTAGCCTTGCAGCGGAATCAGGTAGATAGTAACTTTAGCGTTATTTTGCTGACTGCGCTGTTGAGTTGCTTTCGTCAGCGCCCGCAGACACAAAAGCCACCTGCCCGCTCAGTCGGTAGGTGCAATCTAGCAGCGTGGTTCACAACTGGTGAAATCTGTCTTATTTTGGAGTCAACTTTCAGGTCGCTAACATTAAGTCTATCAAAAAATTGATACAATTTCACCCATCAAAGTCAGAGTTTGCGCGCAAGTCTTGTCAGCGATCGCTCAGAACCTAGGCTAAGATGTCTTGCCGAAAAAGGTTGGCAGTTGTCCATAAATCTAATTTGTATTTTTTTACCCACAAACTTTTGTTACTCATCAATGAAAGCTATTTCCAGGATTTCTGACATCTTGTGGAGTATCTGGTCAAGCCAGCGCCGCCTTTTTGAATCAACAATCTCAATCTCTTTAGGGACGAAAGTTTCAAGAATCCTCCCCTAATTATACCATGCATATTAACTAAGTTATTAAGCTCCTATTCTCTGAATTGATCTCGTCAAATCAGCGTTGTCTAAGTTGTTTTTAATTGCCTGCAACTACATGATAAACAAATATCACATAAAACATTCAAGTCTCGCTTGGAAAATCATTATTTCATAATTTGCTGTCGCAAATATGTTAAGAAAAATGTAATTCAATGAATATCGCGCCAGATAGAGCCACAATATTAGATATTAAATCTAAGAAGCTTCAGGCTTAACAAAAGCAGTAGGAATACGTAGGTATGACTAATATCACAAATCTTTTTCTCGGATATCACATTAATGAGCAAATATACGCAGGAAATCGCACTCTAGTTTATCGTGGCTTTCGGTGTTCCAATGGGCAGCCCGTCGCGATCAAAATGCTGCGAAATGACTTTCCCCGCTTCAATGAACTCGTTCACTTCCGCAACCAGTACATCATTGCTAAAAACTTAGAGATTCCTGGCAGTGTTAAGGCATATAGTCTGGAGACTTACCATAACCACTATGCTCTGGTGATGGAAGACTTTGGGGGAATTTCCTTAAGTAGCTACCTCGCTAGTCTAGCAGCAGCTAGCAAGGAACCTGTAGAAGGCTTACCCGTTAACGAGTTTCTTCCGATTGCGATTCAAATTGCCAACTCGCTTGATGGACTTTATCGCCACCACGTCATCCATAAAGACCTCAAACCCGCCAACATTCTAATTAACCCCACCAGCAAAGAAATCAAGCTGATTGACTTCAGCATCGCCTCACTGCTACCTCGCGAAACCCAAGAAATTCACAATCCCAACGTCCTCGAAGGCACTTTACCCTACATATCTCCAGAACAAACTGGGCGGATGAATCGGGGCATTGATTACCGCACAGATTTCTACTCGCTAGGAGTCACATTCTACGAATTACTAACAGGAAAGTTACCATTCCAAACAGACGATCCAATGGATTTGGTACACTGTCACCTTGCCAAGCAGCCTATCCCAGCCTCAATAGTCAACCAGAACGTTCCATTGGTGCTGTCTGAGATTGTTAGCAAACTGATGGCGAAGAATGCTGAAGCTCGCTATCAAAGTGCGATCGGACTAAAGTACGATTTGGAAACTTGTTTATCTCAGTGGCAAGAGACAGGGGAGCTGACTAACTTTAGTATAGGGCAACGAGATTTGTGCGATCGCTTCATCATCCCCGAAAAATTATATGGTAGAGAAAGCGAAGTATTCTCCCTGCTATCCGCCTTCGAGCGCGTGAGCGGCGGCAGCACCGAAATGATCCTGGTTGCCGGTTTCTCCGGCATTGGCAAAACCGCCGTCGTCAACGAAGTGCACAAACCAATTGTCAGACAACGAGGCTACTTTATAAAAGGTAAATTCGACCAATTCCAACGCACCCTACCCTTTAGTGCATTTGTCCAAGCTTTTCGCGATTTAATGGGACAAATGCTATCGGAAACAGATGCTAAAGTTGAACAATGGAAATCGGAGATTTTGGCAGCTTTGGGCGATAGCGCTCAGGTAATCGTTGAAGTAATTCCCGAACTAGAACGGATTATCGGACAACAAGCGCCAGTCCCCGAACTTTCTGGCAGTGCCGGTCAAAATCGCTTTAATTTGTTGTTTGAAAAATTCATTCAATTATTCACAACAAAAGAACATCCTTTAGTGATTTTCTTGGACGATTTGCAATGGGCAGACTCAGCATCGTTAAAATTAATTCAACTGCTGATGAGTGCTACCGAGCACCGCTATCTCTTATTAATAGGAGCTTATCGCGATAACGAAGTATTTCCAGCGCATCCATTGATGCTGACGTTAGCAGATATTCAAAAAACTGAAGCCAAGGTGAATACTATTACCTTAGCTCCCCTCGATCGAGCCGACGTAAATTGTTTAGTTGCCGATACTCTAGCTTGTTCTACAGCGTTGGCTCTGCCTTTGACAGAACTCGTTTATCAGAAAACTCTAGGCAATCCATTCTTCAGCACACAATTCCTCAAATCTTTGCATGAAGATGGGCTAATTGAATTTAATTTTGCAGCTCGGTATTGGCAGTGCGATATTGCCATAGTGCGAACCTTGGCACTAACAGATGATGTAGTAGAATTCATGGCACTTCAGTTGCGAAAGTTGCCAACCAGGACACAGTTCGTTTTAAAGTTAGCTGCTTGTATTGGCAATCAGTTCGATTTGGCGACCTTAGCAATTGTTGATGAAAATTCGCCAGTAGAAACCGCAACAGCTCTATGGAAGGCACTACAAGAAGGACTAATTTTACCTGTTAGCGAGGTTTACAAGTTTTATCAAGCAGAGGGGAATAGCGAATTAGTAATCGGGAACGGGAAGGAATTTGACCAATTATCAATTACCCACGACCAATTACCCAAATACAAGTTTTTACACGATCGCGTTCAACAAGCAGCCTATTCCCTGATTCCCGATGACCAAAAGCGATCGACTCACTTAAAAATCGGTCAACTGTTATTAAACAATACGCCAGAAGTTGAACAAGAAGAAAGAATATTTGATATTGTCAACCACTTAAATGTGGGATTTGAGCTAATTACCCAAGAGGCAGAACGGGAGCAATTAGCACGATTGAATCTGGTCGCTGGAAAGAAAGCTAAAGCTGCTACTGCCTATTCGGGTGCGGTTGAATACTTCAAAATTGGTAGGGAATTACTGAGAGCAAATAGCTGGCACAATCAATACGAACTGACATTATTACTGTACTCAGAAGGAGCAGAAGCAGCTTTTTTGAGCGGTCATATTGAAGGAATGCAGAAACTCGTCGATCTAGTCCAAGATCGCGCTACCTCGCTGCTGGACAAAATTAAAGTGTATGAAGTCCAGATGCAAGCTTACATGGGGCAGAACAGGCTGTTAGAAGCAGTTAATACGGGGCTACAAGTTCTAAAGCTGTTGGGGGTGGAGTTTCCGCAACAGCCAACTCCGTCAGACATTGGACAAGCACTCTCCGACACTGCGGCAATGGTGAAGGATTGGCGAATTGAGGATTTAATTGACCTGCCTCAAATGTCCGAGCCCTATAAATTAGCAGCCATGAGACTTTTATCAAGTATCTTTGCTGCTGCATACATTGCTGCGCCAGAACTGCTGCCTTTGACGGTATGCAAACAAGTAAATTTATCCGTCCAATATGGTAATGCTTCCGTATCTCCCTTTGCTTATGCCAATTATGGTCTTCTGCTTTGCGGAGTTGTGGGAGATATTGATTCAGGTTATCAGTTCGGTCAATTGGCTTTAAATCTTGTGTCAAAGTTAAATGCTCAAGAAATCAAAGCCAAGACAGTTGTCATAGTAAATGTATTGATCCGGCATTGGAAAGAGCATCTGAGAGAAACCTTAGAACCTTTGGTGTCAGCTTACTCTACCGGAATGGAGACGGGAGATTTAGAATATGGGAGCTATGGTCTATTAGCGTCTTCCTATTTTGCTTACTTTAGCGGCAAAGAATTGGCTGTCGTTGAAAGAGAGATAGCAAGAAATAAAGATGCTATTCATAAAATCAAGCAAGAAACAGCCCTTAATTATCTAGAAATCTATTGGCAGGCTACCTTAAATATGCTCGGTAAAAGTGAAAATCCCTGTCTTCTAAAGGGTGAAGTCTGGGATGAGCAGATCGGGTTGCCACTCCACCAGCAAGCGAAGGACAAAGTGGGAGTTGCCTACATATATTGGAACAAACTTTTACTGAGTTACTGGTTTGAAAATTACTCAGAAGCGATTGAGAATACTGCTATAGCAGAGAAGTATTTAGACGTACTGGTAGGATTGCCCTTTGTTCCTCTGTTCTATTTTTACGATTCTTTAGTGCAGTTGGCAGTATATGCCGATGCTTCACAGTCAGAGCAACAGGGCATTCTCGACAGAGTACAAGCTAATCAAGAAAAAATGCAAAAATGGGCGCATCATGCCCCAATGAATTATCTGCACAAATTCTATCTAGTGGAGGCAGAACGGCATCGGGTTTTAGGTGAAAAAATCGCAGCAATTGAGATGTATGACAAGGCGATCGCCCTTGCCCAAGAAAACGAGTACATCAACGAAGAAGCACTAGCTAACGAACTCGCAGCTAAATTCTACTTGGAATGGGGGAAAGAAAAACTCGCAAAACCCTATTTAATTGATGCTTACTATGCCTATGCAAAGTGGGGAGCCAAAGCAAAGATTGATTATCTAGAACAGCGCTATCCCCAATTGCTTGCTCCGATCCTGCAACAGGAGCGAAGTCGCCAGTATCCAAGCGAAACAATTCATACATCCAGCAATAGTGAATCATCCCTATCTAACACGAATAAAACACTTATCGGTAGCACGAGCAGTTGGGGGTTAGTAGATTTGCCGACAGTTATCAAGGCTTCTCAAGCTCTATCTAGCGAAATTCAACTCGATCAATTGCTCACTACCCTGATGCAAGTGGTGGTGAAGAATGCCGGAGCACAAACCGGAGCATTAATTTTGAATGAAGAGGGAAACTGGAAGATAAACGTCCACTGCACAAACCGTCAAGACTGCCTTCTGCAATCTATTCCGGTTGAGGAGAGCGAAGTAATTCCTCTAACCCTAATCAACTACGTTAAACGTACAAAAGAAACCCTAGTTTTCGATAATGGTAGCACTCAACCAAGATTTGCATCTGACCCCCATATTATCCAACAGCAATCTAAGAGTATCCTCTGCACTCCCATCCTTTATCAAGGTAAGATGATGGGGATTTTGTATCTAGAAAATAATCTAGCAACAGGAGTATTCACGCGCGATCGCGTCACCCTCCTCAACATCCTCTGCTCCCAAGCTGCAATTTCCTTACAGAACGCCCAATTGTATCAGCAATCCCAGGAATATGCCCAAAAACTAGAGCTTTATCTTCACGATCTCAAACAGATGCAACTGCAATTGGTGCAGGGTGAGAAGATGTCTGCTCTCGGAAATTTAGTCGCAGGGGTAGCCCACGAAATTAACAATCCCGTAGGCTTTATCGCCGGCAATTTGCAACCCGCCCAAGAATACGTGGGGGATTTATTCAATTTGATTGATTTGTATCAAGAAAAATTTCCGGCTCCGGGAGTGGAAATTGAAGCAGAAATTGAGGAGATGGACTTGGAGTATTTGCGAGAAGATTTGCCGAAATTGATTAGCTCAATGAATGAGGGAGTCGATCGCATTCGTAATATCAGTACGAGTTTGAGAACGTTTTCGAGGGCGGATAGCGATCGCCCGGTTCCTTTCAACATTCACGACGGACTCGACAGCACTCTCTTGATTCTTAAGCACCGTTTAAAAGCGAGCGAGTTCCGCCCGGCTATTGAAGTTGTGAAAGAGTATGGTAACTTGCCCCTAGTAAAATGCTTTCCCGGACAGTTGAACCAGGTATTTATGAATGTGCTGGCCAATGCCATTGATGCTCTGGAGGAGTCAAATAAGGGGCGCAGTTTTAATGAAATTAAAGCCTTACCTAATCAAATGACGGTTCAAACTGTTCTGAGCGAAGATAAAAATCAGGTTTTGATTCGGATTAAGGATAATGGAGTGGGGATGTCAAAGGAAGTCAAGGAAAACATCTTTAACCATTTATTTACAACTAAGGCTGTGGGTCAAGGAACTGGATTGGGATTGTCGATCGCCCACCAAATTGTTGTGGAAAAACATGGAGGTATATTACTCGTTAATTCCTCATTGGGGCAGGGTTCGGAGTTTGTGATTTCTATTCCGGTATGAGCAGTTCGTGCTAGAGTTTAACGCAATTAGCGCCGTTTAGTAAGAAGAAACATAGGGATATTCCGGGTTTCTAGATACCTATAGCAATCTTAAATGAGTCTTAAACTTTTTACCCCACCCCACCCCTTGCTAAGGAGAGGGAGTAAGAAATTCACAAATGATTTAGGATTGCTATATTCGTTTAGGATTTAAATTGTGAGTTGTAAGTTGTGATATGAATTCCGGTTGCACTCTTTATGATGTTAACGGTTAACAGTCAACAGTCAACAGTCAACAGTCAACAGTGAATTTACTATTCCGATGAAGAGAGGATTTGATATGAAATGTAATTTGTCTTATGGGCGTTCAATATTGTCAGTCTCGATATTACCTGTACTGGCGATCGCCCAGTCTTTGCTTTGGAATCAACCCGGAAGAGCGCAAGAGGCTTCGAGTGGGAGAACTTCTAATTTTTCCTCCAATCCATTACAAAATTTATTGCCCTCTTCCTTCTTCCTGAATCGTGAATTCACGGAGGTCAATTTGACTCAATCTATACCGCCAGTTGCCAGAATTAAACAAGGCCGCCAAGTGTCTCTCAACGGCCGGATTCTGCCCTTAGCTTGGACTGTGCAGCCAACAAACAGCACTTCGGCAAATTTCCGAACTTGGATTGCTGATGTGGGCTTGATGCAGAGTGCGGGAGTGGATTTGCTCAACACCGCCGACAGTACCAAACAACCGGTGCAGTGGTTTTCGGTATCTTTCACCGATGCTAAAAGTTTGACAGCCAGGGCAACAGGCCCGTATCGTTACTTAGATGTTACAGATTTGGCTAAACTTGCAGGCTGGCAGATATCTGCAGAGGGCAATGTTCTAAAAATTACTTCTCCAACTGCGAATATTACCGGCATTCGGCAAGCAGCGAGAGAATGGGGCGATCGCACAGCGATCGATCTCGATCGCCCCGCCCCGTGGCAAGTCAACTTCGTCGATACACCGAGCCCGTCCCCAACAACCCCACCGCGAGACACTCCCGACGACCCCACAAAGCCCGCTATACCGCAGCAGACCGCGCCCCCAGCCCGAAACCTCGAAACACCAGACGACCCGACTAAACCCGCGCTCTCGCAGCCGCTAGCGCCCTCTGCACCGATCGCTACTCAAGAATGGTCGATCGCGATCGATGCCAAGATCGATCGCACTTTGATCGATCGCGCTTTTGCAACCAGCAAACAAGTGCGATCGTTAAAAATCGAACCTGCGGGGAATCAAACCAAAGTCAAGGTACAAATTCCATTAGGTTGGCGGCCGCAAGTTTTCAGTTTAGGAAATCCCAATCGATTAGTTATCGACATTCGCCCGGATTCCCTAGTAGAAAAAAACATTCTTTGGGCTCCGGGCGTGCGGTGGCGGCAGCAATATCAAAATTTAGGAACCGCTCGTTTTCCCGTAGTTGGGTTAGAAATTAATCCCCGCCAATCCGGTGTCAAAATTAGACCGCTTTTGAGCAATCCGCCGACAGATCTAGGTACTGCACCTCTATTGCAAACAGCAGAACTTTCGGGAACTGCGGCTGCAATTAATGCCGGATTTTTCAATCGGATCAATCGATTAGCTTTAGGCGCGATTCGGCGGGAAAATAAATGGCTTTCCGGGCCAATTTTGAATCGGGGGGCGATCGCTTGGAACGATCGGGGCGAATTTGCGATCGATCGTTTGACTTTGCAAGAAACTTTGATAACTCCTGCAAATCAACGTTTGTCTGTTTCACAGTTAAATAGTGCCTACGTGACATCAGGAATCGGTCGCTACAATCTTGATTGGGGAAAAACTTATACTCCGTTTTCTGATAATGAAATAGTTGTGACAGTGGCGGGCGATAGAGTTGTCAGCCAATCTCCCGGAGGCACCCAGGGAACAACAAATTTCCCGATTCCAGCAAACGGTTATGTTTTGGCTTGGCGTTCCAATTTTTCCCCTGCTTCTCAATTAACTGCTGGTACTTTATTGCGTTTGGAAACTAACACAATTCCGGCAGATTTTAACCGTTTTCCTTACATTCTAGGCGGCGGGCCGGTGTTGGTAAAAAACAGTCGAGTTGTTTTGGATGCTAAGGCGGAAGGGTTTAGCGATGCCTATGTTCGACAGACGGCGATTCGGAGTGCGATCGGGCGAACTGCTGCGGGGAATTTGCTGATTGTAGCGGTGCACAATCGCGCGGGCGGGGCGGGCCCAAATTTTGCGGAACTGGCGCAGATATTGCAGCAAATGGGTGCTGTGGAGGCTTTAAATTTGGATGGGGGAAGTTCGACGAGTTTGTATTTGGGAGGGAGTTTGCTCGATCGCCCGCCGTCTACTGCTGCGAGAGTCCATAATGCGATCGGTATTTTCATTCAACCATAAATTGACTGATATTGTAGGGGAGGGTTAACCCTAATTTAGGCAGCTTAATGACAATCTAAATAAACCCGCCCTTCTAGGAAAAATCTCCCCAAAATTTGGAATTTATCGGCGATCGTGTGGGGTAAAGGTAGGTCAAGAAATATCAGGTTAGATCGTGTCCGGTAGATTACCATAACAAACATGGTTAGTAGTGCGGACTGAAGTCCGATCGATTAACCTGCGCGTGCGTGCGGTTAATCGATCGGACACGATCGAAAAAAAAACAGCAGTCCAGACTGCAAACCTGGTTCGATCGCTATACTAGATTTTTGAGGCACTAAGTATAAAAGCCCGAATCACCCACTCCCTTACTTCCTCCGAGTTCCGATCGGCTGACAAAGGTTTAAAATCAATACAGTCCTCTGCTGCCTTGCTTTCAGCAAGATTTAAGCATAATTACCCTGCAACCTCAGAATAATCCTTGTGCCAGATAATTCCCAGAACCGCCCAGAGCTGGATCTGAAGACCATATTTCCATTCGAGCTAGATAACTTTCAGAGAGAGGCGATCGCCGCCCTCGATGCAGGTAAATCCGTTGTGGTGTGCGCTCCCACAGGCTCGGGGAAAACGTTAATCGGCGAATACGCCATCCATCAAGCACTTTTCCGGGGGCGGCGCGTGTTCTACACCACTCCCCTAAAAGCTCTCTCCAACCAAAAGCTGCGCGACTTCCGCAGGCAATTTGGAGACGACAGCGTAGGTTTGCTCACGGGCGACATCTCCGTCAATCGAGATGCGCCGATTTTGGTGATGACTACGGAAATATTTCGGAATATGCTCTACGGTACGCCGATCGGAGCAGTCGGCGCTTCCCTCACCGGAGTCGAAACCGTAGTGCTCGACGAATGTCACTACATGAACGATCGCCAGCGCGGTACAGTCTGGGAAGAATCGATCATTTACTGTTCCGGCGAAATTCAACTGCTCGCCCTCTCAGCCACCGTCGCCAATAGCGACCAACTCACAGACTGGATTAACAAAGTTCACGGGCCCACAGAGCTAGTCTACTCAGACTTTCGACCAGTACCCCTGCAATTCCACTTTGCCAATCAAAAAGGCATATTTCCCCTGCTAGACGAAACCGGCAAAAGAGCTAATCCGCGGTTAGTCCCCAAAAAGAAGCAGCAAAAAGCAGAAAGAGGCAGCATTCCCACTCCCAGTTTGACCGATGTTTTGTGCCGGTTGGACGATCGAGATATGCTACCAGCAATCTACTTCATCTTCAGCCGTCGCGGGTGCGACCAAGCAGTCGCAGAAGTCGGAAATTTATCCCTGGTTAACGAAGCCGAAACAGCCGAACTCAAACGCATCATTGACGATTTTTTACAGCGAAACCCAGAAGCAGAACGCTTCGGTCAAAAAGAAGCACTTTTAAAAGGCATCGCAGCCCACCACGCAGGCATTTTACCCGCTTGGAAAGGCTTAGTAGAAGAACTCTTTGGCAGAGGTTTGATTAAAGTCGTATTTGCCACCGAAACCCTCGCAGCCGGCATTAATATGCCCGCCCGCACCACAGTCATTTCCACCTTGTCCAAGCGCACCGACAAGGGACACCGACTGCTAAACGCTTCAGAATTCCTGCAAATGGCCGGTCGGGCCGGTCGCCGCGGGATGGACGAACTGGGGCACGTTGTCGCAGTTCAGACGCGCTTTGAAGGTGCAAAAGAAGCCTCTTATTTGGCAACAGCCAAAGCCGACCCCCTCGCCAGTCAGTTTACGCCCAGCTACGGCATGGTGCTGAATTTGCTGCAAACTCACACGATCGATGAAGCTCAAGAGTTAGTAGAGCGCAGTTTCGGTCAATACCTGTCTACCTTGTACTTGCAGCCGCAGCAAGCAGAATTAGACCGACTGGAAACAGAATTAGTGGCGATCGACAAATCCCTGGCGGCCGGAGGTAATGTCTCTTACCTAGAAAAACAACTCGCCGATTACGAAAAATTGCAGGGAAGACTCAAAGAAGACAAACGTTTGCTCAAAATTTTATTGCAGCAAGCAGAAGAAGCGCGCATTAAGGAGATGTCCGTAGCCGTGTCTTTTGCAGTGCTCGGCACGGTTCTGAGTCTCAAAGGCAAGCACGTTCCGACAGCCAAACGATCGCACGCAACCCCCGTACCCGCCATCTTAGTTGCCAAAATCGCAGGTTCGGGCCAAGCACCAAACTTGGTGTGCTTGGGTAAAGACAACCGCTGGTACATCGTCGCCATTAGCGATGTCGCCACCCTCCACGCCCAACTACCTCGCTTGACTGTCGCAGATACCTTGACCCCCCCGGCAGAACTGACTCTGAGACTCGGCCAGTGTCGCTTGGGAACCGAAGAAACCGTGGCAATTGCCCGATCGATCCCAGAATTGCCCGCACCGGAACCGAGCCCAGAGGCGATCGAGCAACTGCAGAAAATCGCAGCCCTAGAAGATCGACTAGAAATTCACCCAGTTCTAGAATGGGGGAATCCCGGTACTTTGCTCAAACGCCAGCGCCGCCGGGAAGAATTGAAAAAAGAAATCCGCAAAAGCGAACAAGACTTAGAAAAGCAGCGAGCTCGCTATTGGGAGCAATTTCTCAACTTAATTGACATCTTGCTAAACTTCGGCTGTTTGGAAAGAGTAATTTCGGCAGATGGAAACCGAGACGACTCCTCCGACAGATTAGTACCCACAGTTTTGGGCCAAGCCTGTGCCGCCATTCGCGGCGATAACGAACTGTGGCTGGGTTTGTCCCTGATGTCTTCAGAGTTTGACGAACTCGACCCCCACCACCTCGCTGCTGCTTGCGCGGCCTTGGTTACAGAAGTTTCCAGGCCCGACAGTTGGACTCATTACTCGCTGTCGCCGGAAGTTTTGGCACCTTTGGACAATCTGCAAAAAGGCCTGCGCCGCCGGTTGTTTCAAGTGCAGTACCGCCACGAAGCTGCGATCCCGATTTGGCTGGAACGGGATTTAGTGACTTTGGTGGAACAGTGGGCTCTGGGTGTGGAATGGCTGGAACTGATTAGTCATACGAGTTTGGATGAAGGAGATGTGGTGCGAATTTTGCGCCGGACTTTGGATTTCTTGTCTCAGATTCCTCATGTTCCTCACGTTTCGGATTCTTTGCGGAGGAATGCTTGTCGGGCGATGCAGTTGATCGATCGATTCCCGGTAAATGAAACTGCAATTCAGTAATAAAGGTTCGAGCGTGAGGACTTTAGTCCGCATTCATACCGCTGGATTCCCGGTAAATGAAACTGCAATTCAGTAGTGAAGGTTCGATCGCACCCAATCTGAGTATCGGATAAAATTTGCGATCGAATGCGCTCTCATCCTCAGCGGGCGATCGTCTATTTTCGCGATCGCACGTTGCACGACAGAAGAAAAAATTGTATGGTGCGGATCGATCGATCTAAATTGTTATTGAAATTTTATTAAGCGGTGTGGTGGGTAATTCTCGTGTCAATGCAACAGCTCAAAAAAACCGATCAAACGCCTGAAAATAGCTCTCAGGCTCAAAAGAATCGCCTTTTCACCTTCTTGCAAAGAGTCTTGATTGGAACCCTAGCGAGTACATTACTAAATACATTCATTCTATTTCCCTCACCCAGTTTCGCCGAAGTAGTTCTGGGCGTTGTTCGCAGTTCCGAAAATTCTCCTGACTGGGTGAAAATTACCACGCGCCTCTGGGAAAGCGGCATTGCTTACAAACCAATTAATCTCGAAGAAATCAAAAGTACGGCGGATTTAGCAGGCGTTAACGTCCTGTTTTTGCCCAACATAGAAACTTTGACCCCGGCGCAAATTAAAGTTTTAGAAGCTTGGGCATCCCAGGGAGGCCGTTTGATTGCTTCTGGCCCTGTAGGGCGCAGTTCCCCGGCTTTGGTGCGCCAATCTTTACGATCGCTCCTTGGGGCCTATTGGGCTTTTCCGTTAACCCAGCGGGCGGTACCAGAACCGCGCGCGCGCTGTCGGGATATCGCCTGCAATACTTCTAGCAATTGGATGCCGGCCCAACAACAAAACGCCTCAGTTCTAGGCGGTGTCCTGATTCCCGCCGACGCCAACAGTCAAACAGTCGCGACTTGGAAAAATAGTTCCGGTTCCTCGGCGGCGATCGCCACCGATCGCGCTACCTATCTCGGTTGGCGCTGGGGTACCGACGGTTCGTCAAATTTAGACAAAGCTTGGCTGCAGGCCTCGATCGCCCGCTGGGGAGGCACAACCAGTTCCGCCCCAACAGCGCCAACAGCCGCTGCCCTCCCACTTCCTTCTCCCCCCCCTGTCTCTTATACAA
>NZ_JADEWT010000026.1 GCF_015207505.1 Tychonema sp. LEGE 06208 | reverse complement strand
GGGGAGAGGGGGAGAGGGGGAGAGGATGTTTGAGATTCATCGAAATATACAATTTAAATGCAGAACAGCTTATGTCACAATTTACTCGGACTTGGTGGGGTAATAAATTTATCAGCGCGTTGGAAAGGTTTACCGATTCTGGGCGGCTCGGACGGGGACGTGCCTATGCGCGGAATGGCAAGGTAAAAAGCTTTAAAATGAATGATGGGTTAGTGATGGCAGAGGTGAGAGGATCGGTTAATCCTTATTATGGGGTTTATAAGGAGCCGCTGTACAAAACTAAAATTGAGTTTGAGCCGATTAGTCAGGCAAAGTGGAAAGTGGCGATCGCCCAAATGGCATCGAAAGCCAGCTTCATTTCCCGGCTGCTACTCAACGAAATGCCCGACAATATTGAAAAGGCTTTTTCGCCCTTTGGATTGCACCTTTTACCCAGCAGCCGTGAGGATTTTAAAACGACTTGCTCTTGTCCAGACTATAGCAATCCCTGCAAACATATTGCGGGAGTTTATTATTTGGTGGCGGCCGAATTGGACAAAGATCCGTTTTTACTGTTTGAATTACGGGGACTTTCTAAGGAAGTGCTGCACCGCGAATTGGCAAAAACGCCTTTGGGAATGGCGCTTTCTGCTGAGTTGACGGCGGATGCAGCGGCCCCTGTGGCGGTGGATTCCTATTACACGCGGGCGATCGCGAATGAAGCGCAAACAATCAGCCTGAAGGAGTTTTGGCACGGTGCAAAGCGGCTGCCGCAGACGATTGAGGTGGGGGTGCAAAGTGGCGTAAGTGCGATCGTAGTGAAGAAACAGGGAGATTTTCCGGCTTTTTGGCAAAAGGATGGTTCGTTTATTGAGGCGATGGAAGAGCTATATATGCGGGTGAAGACGAAGAATAAACTGTAAAATTTTACAGTGCGCGATAGCTGATTAATATGATGTCCGGTAGCGCAATCCTTTTTTGTTAAGGTGATCGACCGGAAATGATATGATATCAAATCCTCTCTTCATCGGAATAGTAAATTAACAGTTAACAGTTAACAGTTAACAGTTAACAGTTAACAGTTAACATCATGAGGAGTGCAACCGGAAATGATATGAATTAACTTCTACACAAAGACTCAAAGGCGCAAAAAGTCTGTTTTCGGCAATAACTAAAAAATGTACATTCATACTCCTGTTCAGCAACGCCAAAATCTGTTACCTAATTTAGATCGCGTGCCGGATAAGCTGGTGCAAAAAATTGGCAGCAGACAAGTCTGAACATGGCTCCGTATAGTTGGGATGTTGTGCAGACTGTTCGCGGTTAGTCAGTAAAAAACAAGCAGCCGTGAAATGTCTTTCCCGTACCATCTTCTGACAAAAAAGTTCGTAGCGTTTAGTTTAGCATAGCTTGCCGCTCTAAACTCCGGCAAAACCGCGAAATGCGGTTCGGCAACCTGCACCGGCGCGCGCGAAGCAGGACTGTCTTCTAAAACAAACAGATATCCTAACCACGGTGGCGGAGGTGCTTCGCCAAACATCCCTTCCCGGTAAGCTGTCCAGATGTCGAGAGCCGCCCCCATCGCTTCTTCTGTGCGGTTGTTGAAATTGTTGCCAAAGCTGCCAACCTGACTTTTTAACTCGATGACTACCTTGAGTTGTCGCTTTTCTCGGTCTACAACCAGAAAATCATACATTTTCGTCGGCCGAAAAAAGCCCGGTATGACAGTTAGGCTTTTTTTTACGTGGATGTGGTTTTGGGGAACACCCGCAGCCAGCAGGAAATCGGTCAGGGTGAGGATGAAACCATCCATCTGCTTGCCTCCTGTCACCGCGCTGCGATTGCCTCGATCTACTTTGCCTGCTAGCACTTGGGCTTGTGCTTGGGCGATGCGGGTATCCCAGAAACCCTGCACAGCTTCCCGGAATACATCATCGGGGATGGGCGACAGTCCCGTCATTCGACAACCTCCGCCATCAATCCCTCATAAACTACGCGCAAACCATAAGTTTCTTGCATCCGTTTCAGCGCCATTTGATGGTAATTTGGCTCAACATCTACCCCGATACTGTTGCGTCCCCAATTTGCTGCAGCGATGCAGGTTGTGCCCGTTCCCATAAACGGGTCAAGTACCGTGTCCCCCGCAAAGGAAAACATCCGCACCAGCCTTTCTGCTAGTTCCAAAGGATACGGGGCGGGGTGTTGCTTGGTGGAAGCGCCTTTGATATCCTGCCAAATTTGTTGAAACCACTGTCGGTGCAGAGTTTCCGGTATCACGGACAATACTCGTGCTGTGAGGGTGGGACTGCGGTAGCCGCCCGGTTTGCGCTGCATCAGGATAAACTCTATGTCGTTTTTGATGACACCTCCGGGCTCGTAGGGTTTGCCGAGAAAACTGGTGCCGTTTCCGGTTGCTTCTAGGGAAGCGTTGGCGATTTTGTACCAGATAATCGGTGCGAGGTTGTCAAATCCTAAATGGCGACAGTGTTCCTGAATGCTGGCGTGCAGGGGAAATACCATGTGTCTGCCAAACCGCCGGCGCGCCACACAGACATCGCCCACGACAATCACCAGCCGCCCGCCTGGGACTAAAACGCGCCATACTTGCTGCCATACTCGATCGAGCTCTTGCAAAAACTGTTCGTAGTCTGCTATTTCTCCAAGCTGGTTGAGATTTTTGATATATTCTTTTAAATTCCAGTATGGCGGCGATGTGACTACCAGATGTACGCTTTCATCGGGAATATGTCTCAAGTTTCGGCTATCGCCCTGTACCAGGGAATGAACAGATGGCAAGCTTTGTACCCGATGCTGAATCTGTTGGATCAATGCCGTATTTTTGCTGATGGCAGGAATGGCGCGCTGTTCGCCGGCGGCTAGTAATGCCTCTGCTTCGTCGGGTATAAGGCTTCTATCCTGTAGCGCTTGTTTCAATGGTTCGGCTGTTTGCTGAGACAGAAACTGCGTTGAAATATTGACCTTGCTTAAACTCGAAGACTTCATACATTTGGTACAACGATCGTATTAATCAAATCAGCTTTACCAGCAACAAAATTAATCATATCCTGATTTGAAGATTTTAGACTATAATTAAAGTAGTGCGACTGTTTAAAAAGTAGACTTTTTAGTTACAGCAAGGTTTGGCAATTTCAAATTATAATCTAAAATTGACTGATGTTACAAAGAGAAGAACTGTTAAAAGGCATCGAAAACCGTGAATGTGTGGCGCGGGCGATCGACCAAGCGGAACAAGCAATTAAAACTTGGGAAGTTACTCTGACTGATTTTCTGTCGCCGCCGGAGTTGGCGGACACTATGACGGTATTTAAGCGCTTAACTGATGTGGAATTAGTGGCTTGGGGCGGCTACCCGCAAGCTGAAAGGCAGAGAATTGCGATCGCGCGATCGGATATCCCGATCGACTCTGCTAGCGTTAACGTTGCTGCGGTAGAAATTGCTGGCAATTTCTTGTTCGATACAGCTTCTCACCGCGACTTTTTGGGGGCGATGTTGGGTACGGGAATTGTCCGCGAGAAAACTGGCGATATCATTGTGTTGGGCGAACGCGGCGCGCAAGCGATTGTCATGCCCGAAATGGTAGAGTATTTGGAGATGAGTTTGCAGCAAGTGCGATCGGTTCCGGTGAAAACTCGGCGCATTGAATTGAGCGAGCTCAAAATTAGAGAACCGAAAAAGAAAGAAATGACAACCGTTGAAGCATCGATGAGATTGGATGCTGTTGCTTCGGCCGGATTTGCCATGTCTCGCAGCAAAATGGTTGAATTTATTGACAGAGGCGATGTGCGAGTTAATTGGAAAGATATCACCCAATCTAGTTATCACGTTAAATCTGGAGATTTAATCGCCGTTAGCGGTAAGGGAAGATTGGAAATTGGGGAAGTCATGGTAACAAAAAAAGAACGCTATCGAGTGCAGTTAACTCGATATTTGTAATTGACGAATCGAGAAACCGTTTTTTTTTACAAGATTGAGAACGATAACTAAGTATTGCGGAAAAACCCGGTTTGTGACCACTTTGTTGAGTTGGAAGAAACCGGGTTTTTTACGAGATTTAGGGTGAGAATGAAGTGCGCGTGGTTTTGTGTTGGTTGAAAATTGACGAAAGGGCGATCGCACTTCAAAAACTGTCAAAGCAGGCGATGGGAGAAGGTTGTAGAAAGGTGAGGGTGATGAGGTGCGATCGCTTATCAGTATTATGAACAACCCCTCCCGTCTCTAACAACCGCTTCCAGAGTATTCTTCAAATCAGTCGATATAGGTAAGTTGCGTATTTCATTAAACAGGTTTTCGTGGGACTCATTTTGTCGCCCTTTGCGGTAAGTACCGACACCGCTCTATACCTTACACTAAGCAGCCTTATCACTTACTATTGAGTCACTCTCCAAAACATCCGGTGCTGTCAAAATGTTTTGAAGTTGCTGCACAACTTTAGTTTCATTTTGGTATAACATAACTACGTGATCTTTTGCTCTTGTTATTGCTGTATAAAGTCCTGCTTTTTCTTGAAAATCTTTATCGGGATCTGATAATTCTTCCACTTGATCAACGCCAGCAATAATAACGGCATCAAACTCAACTCCTTTCAGCGCATTCCAAGAATCGACTATTACGAAAGGTCGGTTTACAACGTTATGATCTCGCTCTTGAGGACACATTGGAGCGTGATGGGGAACACCGAATTTCTTCAGGAATTTACTAATTTCTAATTTAAAGTTTCTTGACTCTTGTGGATGCAATAAAACTCCAATTGAAGACTCTGGATGACTGCTCAATGCCAGTTTAACCTGTTTAGCTATATTGTCTGGAGACATATCGCTTTTTACAAGCATTGGCTTAATAGATGAACTGCGAGAAGACTTTTTGACTGGTTCGACAATATGACCGATTTTACCAGCAGCTTCTGAGCGTTTAGCTATCTTCATATTAGCACTAGCTAAATAAGGATATATAAACTGCCAAGCTAATTCTATAATTTCTGGCGCGTTTCTATAGTTTAAATCAAATATTTGCGAACGACCCCTGACCTCAAATCCAAGCTTAGACCAACTCCAATCTTGCTTTCTTCGATGTTGCTGACCTTCGTACACTGACTGAGTATTGTCATAGACAAAAAACATAGAGTTTGTATCGGGACTTACAGCACCTAACATCGCCATAAACCATTCATCATAAAAATCTTGAGCTTCATCAATTAGAATTGCTTTATAACGCTTTTTGGGGTTGGCATTATAATATGTTTTAACTAGATCAATAATTTGCTGCCGCTTTTCAGGAATTTCATCCCAATTGTAAGTGTATCCAATGCGATAAGCCCAACTATGAAAAGTTCGAGACTCTACGTTTAAACTCAAGCCTTTTTGTGCTATTATTGAATCAATCCAACCCTTCATAAAGCGGTTGTAACACAATACCAAAATATCATTATAACCCTCATCGATTAGTTTTTCAATACGATTTCGCAATACTAATGACTTACCAGAGCCAGCAACGCCTCGAACTAAAGAATGACCTTTAAGCGAGAAATTTTTGGCTTTATTCTGTTGTTCGTCTAAATCTTGGCTATTTAAACGCTGGTTCAAAGATTGCTCGAAGTTAATCCACTGTTCCACGATGGTTCTCCTTATATTCTTTTTGTCGAATGTTTTTTATTCAAATTAGCTTACCAACACGATCTCATCTTTGTCAGTGAGAAAAAGTGAGAAAAAGTGAGAAAAAGTAATGACTTTCGCCAAATCGCCATAAAATCTCCTCTCAGATAGATGCCACTAGAGCTAAACTCTTCTAATCAACCCTCACAACCCAACCGTTTTGGCCTACGACAACACCTGCAAATACCTAGCCGAAAAATTCCCCGCCGCCTTCGTGAGCTGGCTGCTACCAATTGACGAACCCACCGACGTTCAGGTACTCAAAACCGAACTAATTCAAGAACCCATTCGAGCCGATTCTCTCGTTTTCCTGCAAACGGATAACCAAATCCTCCATCTGGAATTTGAAACCAGACCCTACTCCGACCCGCCGATCGCCTTCAGAATGCTAGACTACTACGTCAGGCTCAAACGGCAATACTCCTGTGACATCAATCAAGTAGTAATTTTTTTGCAGCAAACAGCCTCAGAACAAGTTTTTGTATCCGAGTACACAGACGCAAACACCCGACACGGCTATCGAGTTATCCGCCTGTGGGAACAAGACCCCGCTTTACTGCTGTCCGTCCCCGGCTTACTCCCATTGGCGACACTATCTCAAACCAACTCCCCGCGAACTTTGTTAGAGCAAATTGCTACTCAGATTGCTACAATAGAAGAACCTACCCAACAAGCGGATTTACTCGCTTGTACCCAAGTGCTCGCAGGTTTGAGATTTGAAAAAGACTTAATCAGACAACTATTTAGGAAGGAAACTATGCGCGGTTCTGTGATTTACCAAGAAATTCGCGAAGATGGTCTCATTGAAGGAAGACAATTAGGTCTCCAACTAGGCCTCGAAGAAGGCCGGAAAAATGAGGCGCTGTCCTTCGTCACTCGCCAGTTGACTCGACGCATCGGTACGATCGCTCCTCAAATCAGCGAGCAAATTCAGACTTTGTCCGTAGAAGAATTAGAGAATTTAGGAGAGGCGCTGCTGGACTTTTCAGAAGCAGCAGATTTAACCAATTGGCTGAATGAACGCCAGCCTTAGTTGGTAAAACATAGTCGGATATGTTCAAAAAATTACCAGATACATACTTTAAGGAAACTTAACCCATGACTGTCGATGAAGCTCTCGCCATTGTCGAAACAGTCCTAGATGACGACGAACAGTTAAACGACGTGCAAGAGCTCATCTTCAGACAATGCTGGGAAGGCCGATGTTCCTATGAGGAAATTTCTCAACTCTCTCAATATAATGATGAATATATAAAAGCGCTGGCGGCTAAACTCTGGAAACAACTCTCAGAGGCTTTTGATGAAAAAGTAAAAAAAAATAATTTACGCTCTGTTTTTAAGCGATACTTGCGGCGACATCAAGTGACATTACATCGAACTCAAGTTATTGGAGTTAATCTCAGCGGTGCTAACTTAAGCGGAGCTAGACTATCATTCGCCAACTTAAGTGAATCTGATTCGTCAGCAGATTTACAGGGTGCAATTCTATCTGATTATCATACAGTATCAGATAGAATTATCAAGGCTGAAAACGCGCATAACCAGGGATTTCTGTCAAGCACAAAAGAAGGGATTTATCACTGGAACGATTTGCGCTTTCGCTGCAAAGAAGAAGTAAAAATAGCCGAAGCGCTCGATCGCACTTCCGTCCTTTTCTTCCCCAACTCCAAAGCCCGCCTCACCACACCCGCAGGGCGACAAAACCAAGAACCAGATTTTCTCATTTTCCACCAAGGCAAATGGGGAATTCTGGAAATATCGCATCCCGACACAGAAAAAGATGAAACGCGCGATCGCATCTTTGCATCCCACGGCATCTTCACCATCCACTATTGCGAGGCCCACAGGTGCAGTCAAGAACCCGATCGCGTTGTCGAAGAGCTTTTAGACATATTGAGTCAGGGATAGAGGGAGTGTTTTTTTCGTAAGGGCGATCGTATAGGGGCCCAGAAACCGGGTTTTTTAGGAAAATACTTCGTTGTCACCGACAGATTAGGTAAAAACCCGGTTTCTTTGTCGGAGTGCGTCAGTCCATAAGGGCGATCGAACTCCAGAACAAAGTAGATTTTGACTTGACAAAATACTCGATTTGTGATAATCACGAGTGGTGGAAATTTTTCAAGTGCGATCGGGATTTGTACCAGCTCAACCATACTTCCCAGAAGCTACAGCAGCAGCAGCCAGTCGATCCATACCAGCTCGAACAATCACTGCTAAGTCACTCAGTGGCATACATTGAATTTTCTTAAGCAGCTCGTTGGTATCCAGAGGTTCCTGCACCGGCTTGCCTTCAAGATGAGCCATGAGTTCTTCCATCGTAAAGCCTGCTCTTGTCGCAATCTGAGTCAAATTTTTCGTATCTGGAAGTACCTGCCCCTTTTCCCAATACAAGACAGAAGCAGCAGAAACTCCCAACAATTTGCCAAAAGCGGTCAGACTCATCGAGCCCCGCGCTAATTTAACAACCTCACTCAGTTTTTTCTTAGCTTCTGCGTCCACGGTATCAGCCACCAGATAACCACAATTCTTAGTTTACTTGTGTACCAACAAATTTGTCTGTCTTGCTTGACAGCAGAACATTTAACAGATACTATTTTAAATATATTGAAAATATTCAATTTATTTAACGCAGACTTGGGAGAAATAACAATGACCAAGAGAAGCATTCAAAAAACTCGCAATCTACTCTACTTACCCAGAAGACTCAGCAGCAGCAGCGAGCCTATCCATAACGGCTCTACCAATCACTGCCAACTCACTAATCGGCATACATTGAATTTTCTTCAGCAGCTCGTTGGTATTGACAGGTTCCGGCATTGGCTTACCTTCGAGATGAGCCATCAACTCTTCCATTGTAAAGCCCGCTTTTGCCGCAATCTGAGTCAAATTTTTCGTATCCGGGAGTACCTGGCCCTTTTCCCAATACTGAACAGCAGACCCAGAGACTCCCAATAGCCTACCAAAAGCGCTAAAACTCAGGTCGCCACGGGCTAGCTTCACAACTTCGCTCAGTTTCTTCCTAGCTTCTGCGTCCACAGTATTAGTCACCAGATCAACACAACTCCTAGTTTACTTATCTACCAAAAAATCTGTCTTTCTTGCTTGACAGCAAAAAGTTTACCAGTTAGAGTGTAAATACTTTTAAAATCGTAATTGTATTTCTAGCAAATCAGGGGTAGTAAAAATGACTCGCAAGACACGCAACACCCGTCAAAGCCTCACAGCCTCCGGTTGGCTCAAACCCCAGCGCTGGCAAATCTCCAAAATAGAAGCAGCCGAAGCTCTGAGAATGCCCGTCAACCGCATAGTCAAAGTCTACCCCAAACAACATCAAGTAATAGTCGTTTACCTGAACCAGAAAGGACAAAAATGCAGTTCCTTTTTCAGCTACAGACTATTTGCCAGATGGGAGCAAGAGACGATCGCCACAATTGCCAGTTGTAGAAACCAGCAAGCCCTCGCGCCTCTAGAAATCATTGTACAATACGACCTCGAACATTTCAACTATCCCGTTCAAAGCGCCGATGCAATTTGGGACGCCCTGCTCCACCACATCCGCCGAGCCATCACAGAACAAAGGCACACCCAAAAATGTGCCTAATTCCCCATCGCTCCATCAATTAATAGAAGCAGCCAACTCAGCCAAACGTTCCTGCTGATCCTGAGAAATACAAGTCTGAATAATCGCCTCAATATCCCCTTCCAAAACACTATTGAGCGAAAAATTTTCCCCCAAACGGTGGTCGGTAGCCCGATTATCCTTATAGTTGTAAGTGCGAATCTTCTCCGATCGCGAACCAGTACCAACCTGAGCCAAACGCCGGGACTTCACCTCATCCTGCTGTTCCCGCAACTTCATCTCATAAAGCTTAGCCCGCAAAATCTGCATCGCCCGCTCCTTATTCTGCAACTGACTGCGCTCCTCAGTACAGAAAATCCGAATACCCGTCGGCTTGTGAAACAAATCCGCAGCAGTTTCCACCTTGTTCACGTTTTGACCACCAGCGCCGCCCGATCGAGCCGTGCTCATCTCAATATCCTTCGGATCGATGTGAATCTCCACATCATCCACCTCCGGCATCACAGCCACCGTCGCCGTTGAAGTGTGAACCCGGCCGCCAGCCTCAGTCACAGGCACCCGCTGCACCCGGTGTACCCCAGCCTCAAACTTCAGTTGGCTGTACACGCTATCGCCGGTAACTTCCAGAATCACCTCTTTAAAGCCGCCCATTTCCGCCAGCGACTCGCTCACCAATTTCACCTGCCAGCCTTGAGTTTGAGCGTAGCGAGTGTAAAGCCGCAGCAAATCCCCCGCCCAAATACTAGCCTCATCTCCGCCAGTACCAGCGCGAATTTCCAGCATAATATTCTTGTCATCGTTCGGATCGCGCGGTAGCAGCAACACCTTCAAACGACTTTCCAAATTTTCCAGCTTCGACTCAAGTTCATCAACTTCCAGTCCAGCCATTTCTTGCATTTCGCGATCGCCCGCAGCTTCCTTGAGCACCTGTCGCGCGCCCACCAAATCTTCCTGAGTCGTTTTCCACAAAGCAAAAGTATCGACCACTTCCTCTAAGGACGATCGAGCTTTTGCCACCCGTTGAAACTCATAATTGTCCCTAGCCACATCCGGGTCAGCCATGCGGCGAGTCAACTCATTAAAAGTTTGCTCTACCGACTTCAATTTATCCAGCAAATAAGATTCAGCCATTGTCAGTTGTCCTCCGTCAATCGATTTTAGATTTTAGATTTTAGATTTTAGATTTTAGATTTGAAGAGCAGTTGGAGTAGAATCGCGATCGAACTTAATTGGATTTAACTCAACCGCCTGCTACGGCAAGTCTTCAATCTAAAACATCCAATCCGAGAGCGGTTCGATTTGAGATGTTTAAATTTAGATTTTAGATTTTAGAACTCAAGAGCAGTTTGGAGAGAATCTCGATCGAACTAAACTGCCCCCTACGGCAAGTCTTTTATCTAAAATCTCAAATCCTATAGCAGTCAGTTATTCGTAGAAAACACTACTCTTAACCGACTGCGGACAAATGACAATCCAGCTACTTCTTCTTTTTGCCTTTAGCAGCAGCCTTAGCAGCATCTGCTTTCGGGTCTTCCATTTTCAGAGGGCCCGAGGAAGCATCTGCCTGCGGCATTTCTACATCTGTCATGCCATATTTCCGCATAAAGCGTTCCACACGACCTTCAGTATCAATAATCTTCTGAGTGCCAGTATAAAAAGGATGATTCCCCGACCAAACATCAACTTGAAGCTTTGGTCTAGTCGAACCAACCGTCATCACGTGTTCCCCGTTGCAAAAAACCTGAGATTCGGGATACCACTCAGGGTGAATGCCATCTTTCGCCATTTTTTTTACTCTCTAATTTTTGACTTTACAACCATTTTAACTGTCGCAGGACTTGTACACCACCAACAACAGCACCAATTTTGTCTTAGACCTGTTGGAACCGGGAATCAGGAATCGGAAATAAACTTGAAAAAAAGGCAGATAAAATCTGAATGATTCTTGCCTTTTCCTTCTTCCTTCTTCCTTCTTCCTTCTTCCTTCTTCCGACGGACTTACATCCGTTACATCCGTTACATCCCGTACATTGCTCGTTGCCGAACTTCCTTCTTCCTTCTTCCTTCGTTGCTCGATTACCGTTTCGAGTATTGAGGAGCTTTCCGAGCCTTCCGCAAACCGTACTTTTTCCGCTCTTTTGCCCGCGGGTCGCGAGTCAAATAGCCCTCAGTCTTCAGAGGCTTGCGGTTATCCGGGTCTAACTGACAAAGCGCTCTAGCGACACCCAAGCGAATCGAGTCAGCTTGACCGGTCAAACCGCCACCTTCGACTTTTACCAAAATGTCATATTCATTTTCCAGACCCAAAGTTTCCAGAGGAGCCTTAGCGAGTGCCAAATAGGTAGGGTTGAATTGCAGGTACAAATCCCCTTCTTTACCGTTGACAGTCAGTATGCCTGTGCCGGGAACCAAACGTACCCGCGCTACGGAACACTTGCGGCGGCCAGTACCCCAGTAAACGGCGCGGCCGGATGTATCTGTTGCTTGCATTACTCATTTCCTCCCGGAATCGTGTGAACAATTAATTCTTCTGGTTTTTGAGCTTGGTGCGGGTGGTTGGGGCCAGCGTACACCTTTAGCTTAGTAAACAGTTGTCTGCCCAGAGAAGTGTGAGGCAGCATTCCCCGGATAGCTTCTTCGACGATTCTTTCGGGCAAACGTGCTTGCAATTTGGCAAAAGTTTCTGTTTTCATGCCGCCCGGTCTGCCAGAGTGACGGCGGTAGATTTTCTGGGTGCGTTTTTTACCAGTAACAGCGATTTTGTCAGCATTGATGACAATTACGAAGTCGCCGGTATCCATTGAAGGAGTGTAAGTGGGTTTGTGTTTGCCCCGGAGGTATATGGCAACTTCTGTTGCCAGACGGCCCAGGCGCTGGTCGGCGGCATCGACCACGTACCACTTGTGCTCTAGGGAGTCTTGAGTAGGGACGTAAGTTTTGTTCATTGTTAGTTGTCAGTTGTTATTTGTTATTTGTTAGTTGTTCATTGTTAGTTGTCAGTTGTTAGTTGTCAGTTGTTATTTGTTAGTTGTTTCCAATAACTAATAACCAATAACTAATAACCAATAACTAATAACCAATAACTAATTTTGGCTGAGTGTCGTACCAAACATCTGGGGGAAAGGGAAATTCTGAATATCCAACCCGCAGCAGGCATAAACCTCGAGCGGGAGCGGCGTATTTTACCATTTCTCGGCGTTCGTTGACCCAGATATCTGTGAAATTGTCGATCGCCCTTTCCCCGCGACCCACCTGCACCAGCAACCCCACCAGCAGCCGCATCATCCCGTACAGAAACCCGCTCGCTTGAACCTCGATATAGATAAGAGGCCCAGAACGATGACACTCTGCTGCTTGTACGTCCACCCAAGAATGGGGGCGGGCAGACCCCGCGCGGTGAAAAGCCGCCAAGTGATGCCGCCCGATTAGCGGTGTCAAAGCTGCCTGAATCAAAGATTCGTCCACAGGCGCGTGGTAGCAGTGCCAAGCATAAGGACGCACAAACAAATTAGGAATCGGGTCTGTATAAAGGGTGTAGCGATAGCGCCGCCAACTGGCTGAGAACCGAGCGTGCCAGGTAGGTTCCACCTTTGCCGAAGCTCGAATTAAAATATCTTTTGCCAGTCGAGAGTTGAGAACGCTTGCCCAGCGGTGAGCCGGAATTGGGCCGCAGGCGTCAAAATGGGCTACTTGAGCAGCGGCGTGAACTCCTGCGTCAGTTCTCCCGGCAGCGTGCAGCGTTACCGGACGTTGCAGGACAGTCGATATTGCTGTTTCAATTTCTTCTTGTACTGTACGCTGGTTCGGCTGTCGCTGCCAGCCGTGAAAGTTAGTGCCGATGTATTGGATCACTAAAGCAACGCGCTGTATCGATCGGGCATCTTCGATTGGGGATTTTGGATTGTCAGTCATAAATCAAAAATCTCCAACCCAAAATTTCATTAAACCAGTTCAACGATCGCCATTTCGGAATTGTCTCCTTGACGGGGGACAGTTCGCACTACGCGGGTGTAACCCCCATTGCGCGAGCCGTACCGTTCTGCGGCAGCCTCAAACAAGGCGTGTACTAACTGTTTGTCGTAGATATAGCCCATAGCTTGGCGGCGAGCGGCCAAGGAGCCTTCTTTTGCCAGGGTAATCATTCTGTCCGCTTCTGGGCGCAGCGCTTTGGCGCGGGCGAGAGTGGTAGTGATTTTACCGTGACGGATTAATTCGGTGGTCAGCGAGCGCAACATGGCGCGGCGCTGGTCAGCCGGTTTGTTTAGTTGGGGGACGCGACAGCGGTGGCGCATGGTAATTGGTAATTGGTAATTGGTAATTGGGCGCGGGGATAGATAGTCTGCGAACTCCGGGGGTGAATTCTGGGTTTTTAAGAACTCACCCACTTAAAATTCCGCACTTTTTTACCCGTTACCCGTTGATTAACTTTTAGCTGATTTTTCCTGCGGCAGGGTAATCCCCAAGCGTTTTTGTAAAGCTTCAATCACTTCTTCTGCGGACTTCTGCCCGAAGTTCTTGATCTCTAGCAAGTCTTCTTGGGTATAATCCAATAAGTCTGCGACTGAGTTGATCTGAGCCCGCTTGAGACAGTTGTAAGCCCGGACTGACAACTGCAATTCTTCGATCGGGATTTGGCTCGTAGGATCGGCCTCACCTGGATACTCTGGTTTGAGAGAATCGTGGGTGATGTCTTTGAGAGGGGCAAACAAATCTACCAGGATGTGGGCAGATTGACTCAGAGCTTCTTGAGGAGTCACGCTGCCATCAGTCCAGATTTCCATAATCAGCCGGTCTTTCTCGGCCGTGCCACCCAACCGAGCATCTTCAACGCTGTAGTTGACTCTGCGAATCGGCATAAAGATGGCGTCAATTTGGAGAAAATCCAAAGCCGACCCATCATCGCGACTGCGGTCTACTGCTCGATATCCGATGCCTTTTTCAATTCTGAATTCCATTTCCAGAACTGAACCGGGGGAGAGAGTCGCAATGTACTGCGATTTATCGATCAATTCCACCTCAGAAGGTAAATCGAATCGATCGGCAGTAACTGTGACTGGCCCCTCAATCCGCAACCTGCCGATTTGCGGCTGCTGGGAATGAGTTTTAAGAACCACCTCTTTCATGTTCAGGAGAATTTCCAGAACATCCTCCCGTACCCCTTCGATCGTTGCAAACTCGTGATTGACACCCGCGATGCGGACTGAAGTTACTGCCGTTCCTTCCAAATTTGACAGCAGCACTCGCCGAAGCGCATTCCCAACCGTTGTTCCCTGACCGCGATCTAGGGGTTCTAGAACAAATTTTCCGTACTGACTGCGGTCTTTGTCAGTGTTAGACTCTATACATTCAATTTGAAACTGCGCCACGGAGTGACCTCCCTTTTCCACTTTGGATTTTTGATTTTGGATTTTAGATTGCAGAGCATACCCCTGAACGGATTTCGGATTTTGGACGGACGGGGCAACAGTTGAAACCATTATTAGTTTTTGATTTTAAGCAGTTAACCATTATCCAAAATCTAAAATCTAAAATCTCAAATCGTTTTAGACTCTACGCCGCTTGGGAGGGCGACAGCCGTTGTGAGGAATCGGGGTAACATCTCTAATCAGGGTAATTTCCAGTCCCGCCCCTTGCAGAGCCCGAATTGCAGTTTCTCGACCTGCTCCGGGCCCGCTCACCATTACTTCTATTTGGCGCATTCCTTGGTCGTTGGCCCTGCGGGCTGCACTTTCTGCTGCTGTTTGAGCTGCAAAGGGAGTCCCTTTTTTCGCTCCTTTAAAGCCGCTGGAACCTGCTGATGCCCAGGATATTACTTCCCCGTTGAGGTCGGTAATAGTCACAATCGTATTGTTGAAGGTAGACTGGATGTAGCCTACCCCATTGGGTACATTCCGTTTCTGTTTTTTTGCACCAGATTTCTTGCCTGTTTGTTGTCGCGCCATATTAGTCTCTTTAACGTTTCTCTCAACTAATGTCCCGAAGCGCTAGGAGCCAGCAGCCCCCAGCGTAGTTTTTCCAAAAAGAAGTTACTTCTTGGAAGGTGCCTTTTTCTTGCCCGCAACTGTGCGGCGAACGCCGCGACGGGTTCTGGCGTTGGTACGGGTTCGTTGGCCCCGCACAGGCAGACCCAAACGGTGACGCCTACCCCGGTAAGTCCCGATATCCATCAGGCGCTTGATGTTCATTGACTCCCAGCGCCGGAGGTCTCCTTCGATTTGGTAGGTGCTTTCTACGTGAGCCCGCAGAGCAGTCACGTCCGTTTCTGTTAAATCCTTGACGCGAGTGTCAGGATTTACGCCTGTTGCAGCGATGATTTTTTGGGCCCGCGACAGGCCTATTCCGTAAATGTATGTCAGACCTATTTCGACGCGCTTATCGCGTGGAAGGTCTACCCCGGCAATCCGTGCCACACTTTTGTCTCCCTAGTTTTCCTGTTTGGCTACAATGTTGAATGAGGCGGCACTTGCGTGCAGCGCCCAATCTTGCTGTTGTCTAACCTTGGCGCTGTTTGTGTTTTGGGTTAGTGCATATCACCATCACTCGACCGCGACGGCGGATGACGCGACATTTTTCACAAATCTTTTTGACAGATGCTCGAACTTTCATCTTTCTTCCTGCCTGGAGAACCCCGCTCTACCGGAACTCAGCCACGCTGGCCCGTAGAGCGGTGGGAGGAGAGGCTGGGCAAGGTGTAGGCCTCTCCTCGATTAAATTGTATAAAGTACGGGTTGTTTCTTGAAGGAGCCCGCTTGCACCCACTCCCTTTGTTGGGGTCAAATTCGCTTGCACCCAAATTTGGGCGATCGATACTTTTACCGCGTAGCAGTCACTTAGCCCTCTACGCTGGTGGGTTGTTGACGCCCTTCTCGCCAACACTACAAACGTAGCATTATAGCATAAATTTGAAGCTTTTTACCAAGTTCTCTCTAATAAAACTTAAAATTAGTTTTTAGAAAGTTTTATCTAAGCCTATTTTTTCCGAAGGCGATATGTAATTCTGCCTTTGGTCAAGTCGTAGGGAGTTAATTCGACTTTGACGCGATCGCCGGGCAAAATCTTGATATAGTTGCGACGAATCTTGCCGGAAATGTGAGCTAGCACGTTAAACCCATTATCTAGGTCAACGCGAAACATCGCATTGGGAAGAGATTCCGTCACTGTCCCTTCCATTTCAATTAAATCTTGCTTAGACAATTTGGTATTTACCTCAATTTTACATTTGATTAACTAGGAGTATCCCGGTATTGGCTTCAAAACCTATTTACCAACTAAGAATCTGCCGATTTTAGATTTTAGATGCTTCGACTTCGCAAGCGAACAAGTTTTAGATTTTAGATTGACTCCACAGAGGCATCAAATGAGCAGAAACTGCGGTCTAAAATCAGGGTTTGCGACGATGATTGTCGGTGGCTTGTATCCGTTTTGGGCGGGTCTAAGGCGAACGGGGCAATAATTCGGGCGACTCGATCGAATGCTTGACTCTAATTAACTTGTTGCTTCAGCTTTACTTGAGTAAAGTTGTGGCAAGTATAATCGAGTTCAATCCTGTTTCTAACAACCCTCACAAAACCCGATCGCACACAAAGCTCCTAGTTAACATATCTTAGCAAAATTTGGTGAGTAACAAGCTCTATTGAGAGGGTTCAAGAGTCGCCAGAGAGGGCTTGTTGCAGTTCAGCAGTGACTAATCCCATATCGCGATCGCCATCAACCGCAACTAACTGTTCGCGAGCGCTGTAAAACTCAATCAAAGGCTCAGTTTGTTCGCGATAAACTTGCAACCGGCGGCGGATCGTCTCCTCATTGTCATCCTGGCGCCCCCGCGACAATAGGCGAGTCACCAAAACATTATCAGGTACGTCCAAATTTACAGCTCTGAGATCGCAGTCCTTACCAGACGTACTTCCCTCTACACCAACATCACAGAGCAGTTTGTCAAAAAACGCTGCCTGTGCCACAGTGCGGGGAAAGCCGTCGAGAATCCAGCCTGCACTTGCATCTGGTTGATTCATGCGTTCTTGGACGATATCCATCAATAACTGGTCGGGAACCAACTCACCAGCATCCATGTAGGCTTTCGCCTGTAGGCCCAAGGCTGTTTTCGCCACCACGCAGGCGCGCAGAATGTCACCAGTAGAAATGTGCGGTATTTTCCAGAGAGCGGCTAATATTTGAGCCTGAGTTCCCTTACCTGCCCCTGGAGGCCCCATAAAAATCAGTTGCATTGCGATTACTTCACCATTCCTTCATATCGTTGGGAGATGACGTAAGTTTGAATTTGCTTAGCAGTTTCGATCGCGACACCCACTAGAATTAGCAGGGAAGTTGCACCAAAACCTCTAAAAGTTTGCACGCCGATGGCACTTTCTACAGCCGTTGGTACAATAGCCACCAGACCGAGAAATATCGCGCCCAAGAAAGTCAAACGGTTCAAAACCTTCTCCACATAATCGCTCGTTTTCTGACCAGGACGAATGCCAGGAATACTAGCGCCCATTTTCTTCAAGTTCTGAGACATATCTACAGGGTTGACAATCAACGAAGCGTAGAAATAGCTGAAGAACAGAATCAAAGTCAGATAAAACAGCGCGTAAGCCCAAGGCGCAGGCCCGTTAGGACTCAAAACATTAGCAACTTGAACCAAAAATGGGTTATTCAAAGACTGAGCGAGGAAAGAAGGCACAATCAACACCGAAGATGCAAAAATAATCGGCATCACTCCGCCTTGATTCAAGCGCAGGGGCAGATAGCTGCGACTCTCCCGATAAACCTTGCGTCCGACTTGGCGGCGGGCAGAAATAATCGGAATACGGCGAGTACCTTCCTGAACAAACACAATCCCGACAATCGTTACCAAAAATACCAGCAGCAGAACCACTACGCGACCGACAATCGCGTTATCGCCACTTTGGGCCAATTCAAAAGTTTGTCCCAAAGAGCGCGGCAAAACCGACACAATGTTGATAAATATCAGCAGCGACGCTCCGTTCCCGATGCCTCGTTCCGTCACCAATTCCGATATCCACATGACAAACATCGACCCTGCTGTTAGAGCCAAAGCAGTTTGTGCTATGAATAAGGGCGCTGGAGCTTGAGCAAAAGGGCTGACCCAAATCGCAATGCCAATGCTTTGCAGAATTGCCCAGCCCAAAGAAACGTAACGAGTAATTTGAGAAATCTTGCGCCGCCCCGCTTCTCCTTCATTTTTCTGCAAGTCTTCTAAACTTGGCAGAGCCGCGGTTAGAAGTTGCACGATAATTGAAGCATTGATGTAGGGCAAAATCCCCAGCGCAAAAATCCCCAATGCTGACAGGCCGCCTCCTGAAAACAAGTCCAAAAAGCCAATTAAAGGGCTATTTTGGACGTTTTGGGCAAAGGCAGCTCGATCGATGCCGGGGACTGGCAAGTGGACACCCAGACGCACTAAAATCAATAAGCCAAGGGTTACGAGGATACGGCCCCGCAAACCTGCAGCTTGAGCCATCTGCATGAATGTCTCTTGTGCAGTTGGCGCTTTCTCTCTACTAACGTCCATAGTTACGATTTGGGATTTTAGATTTGGGATTTTCGACTAAATCATTTTCTGATAGCAAACTTGAGGATTTGAGATTTGGACTTCTTCTCAAACCTCAAATCTTCAGGCAATTAATTCGCAATTTCCGCCTGCGGCTTCAATTTTGGTGCGAGCACCTGCGGTAAAAGCCTTGGCGCGGACTTGCAGGGGCACATTTAGTTCGCCATCTCCTAAGATTTTCAGCGGGCCATTGTCAGCGGTGACAATTTTTGCTTGGAGCAAAGAGGTGAGAGTCACTTCTGTGTTTGCTGGCAGCGATGCTAATTTACTTACATTAATGGTAGTGTACTCTTTGCGGTTCACGATCGGGAAGCTTTTGAGCTTGGGCAGGCGGCGGTAGAGAGGATTTTGGCCACCTTCAAAACCCGGTCTAGTGCCGCTACCGGCTCTAGATTTTTGACCGCGCATCCCTTTACCGGAGCTCGCGCCTTGACCGGCAGAAATACCTCTGCCTAAGCGTCGCGGGCGCTTTTGGGAGCCTGCTTTGGGTCGGGCGTCTTGCAATCTCATAGTTTTAGTAATTGGTAATTGGTAATTGGTATTTAGAGAGCCGGCGCGCAGTAGTTTTGAGTGCGTGAGTTTTGAGTTGCGGATTTTTTTGATTCTCAACGCCAGCACTTAACACTCAAAACTGACAGTTTGCCATTCCCTATGCCCTAACCGTAGAGGTTTTCTACTGGAATTCCGCGTTCTTGAGCAACTTCGGACAAGGTGCGGAGGGTGGAGAGGGCGTTGACTGCAGCTCGGGCGTTGTTCAAGGGGTTTCCAGAACCTAGCTGTTTGGCTAAGATGTTGCGGACTCCTGCTAGTTCGAGAACTGTTCGGACTGCTCCCCCTGCAATTACGCCTGTTCCGGCTGCGGCCGGACGCATCATGACTTTGGCTCCGCCGCCTGCACCGTCGATGGGGTGAGGGATGGAGTTTGCTTTGGTGAGGGGGACTTCAATGAGGTGTTTTTTGCCGTCAGCGACGCCTTTTTTCACTGCACCGATGACGTCGCTAGCTTTGCCGACTCCCACTCCAACTTGACCGCGTTCGTTGCCGATAATGACTATGGCGCGGAAGCTGAGTTTTTTACCGCCTTTGACTACTTTAGTAACGCGACGAATCTGAACAACTCTTTCTTGCCATTCGGATTCTTTTTCGCGTCCTTTGTTGTTGCTGCTGCTTTTTTTCTTGGTGCGCTGTTCTTTTTGTTCTGCCATAGTTTTGTCTTGGGGAATTGAGGATTAGTAACTGGTAGTCTGCAATGAGGAATTAACCATTAGGAATTAAGAATTTTATTGCTTCTTTCTTCCTTCTTCCTTCTTCCTTCTTCCTTTTTCCTTCTTCCTAAAAGTCTAACCCGGCTTCGCGAGCTGCATCTGCGAGGGCTTTAACGCGACCGTGGTAGAGGTTGCCTCCGCGATCGAACACGACTTTGACTATGCCAGCGCTGGAACAGCGTTTGGCAATCAACTGACCGACTTTGGTGCTGGCGCTGCAGTTGTTGCCAGAACTGAGTTCGGCTTTCAATTCTGGATCGAGGGTTGACGCGGCTACCAAAGTGTGCTGGGCGGTGTCGTCGATTACTTGGGCGTAGATGTGCTGGTCCGATCGAAATACCGCTAATCTGGGACGCTCGGCGGTGCCGAACACCTTGCGCCGCACGCGGCGGTGTCTGCGGTGGACTGATTCTTTGCGAGTAAGCTTCATGTTTACTTCTTACCTGTTTTGCCTGTTTTACCAGCTTTGCGCCGGATGACTTCGCCGCTGTAACGAATGCCTTTACCTTTGTAGACTTCAGGCGGACGCACAGCGCGGATGCGGGCTGCTGTGTTACCTACGAGTTCTTTGTCAATGCCGGAGACAATGACGTTGGTGTTGCCTTCAACTGCCATTGTGATGCCTTCTGGAGGGGGCATTTCAACTGGCTTGCTGTAACCGACGTTTAAAATCAGGTTCCGTCCTTGAACCTGTGCCCGATAACCTGTGCCGACAATTTCCAGACGGCGCTGAAAACCTTCTGATACACCTTCGACCATGTTGGCGACTAGGGTGCGGCATAAGCCGTGCAGTTGTCTGGCGACGCGAGATTCGTCTCGGCGGGTAACGAGTAAAGTCTCGCCTTCGAGTCCCATGAGGATTTCTGCTGGTATCACTCTGGAAAGTTCACCTTTTGGACCTTTGACGGCTACTTTTTGGCCGTCTAGGGTGATGGTGACTTTAGTGGGAATGCTAATCGGACGCTTGCCAATTCGCGACATATTTTTTGTCCTTTGTTTTTAGTGATTAGTGCTTGATTGTTAGTCTTTAGTTATTAGTCTTTAGCGATCGATTCTGGAGTTTGTTGCCAATAATCGGCGACTAATGACCCGCAAGAAACGGGTACTGTGCCCCGATACTTTTGAGTTGATGCTCCCAAAATGTTAGATTTTTGTTGAAACTCTCAGATTCACTGCGCTGGAGCGTCAATCTAAAATCTAAAATCGACTGACTAATGACTACCAAACATAACAAAGCACTTCTCCGCCCAAACCTTGGCGTCGGGCTTCTCTATCGGTCATAATGCCGCTGGAGGTGGAGATAATGGCGATGCCAATTCCGCCTAATACTCGGGGCAATTCTTTACGGTTCGAGTAAACGCGAAGTCCTGGTTTGCTGACTCGCTTAAGTGCGGTGATAATGGGCTTGCGAGTTTTACCTTTGTACTTTAGAGAAAGCACTATAGTTCGCTTGACCCCTTCTGGTTCTGCTTCTTCAAATTCGCTGATAAAGCCTTCATTTTTGAGGACTTGGGCGATGCTACGGGTCATTTTTGTAGCTGGAATTTGTGTTGTCTGGTGGCGCGCCATGCAAGAATTGCGAATGCGCGTCAACATATCTGCTATGGTATCGTTAGCTGCCATCTTTTGCTTCTTACTCTAGTGCTTAGTTGTCCCGGAACGGCATTCCCATTTCTTTAAGCAAAGCGCGTCCTTCTTCGTCGGTTTTTGCTGTGGTGATAATTGAAATGTCCATGCCTCGAATTTGATCGATGCTGTCATATTCTATTTCTGGAAAGATGAGCTGTTCTCTCAGGCCCAAGCTGTAGTTGCCGCGACCATCGAAGCTTTTGGGGCTGATGCCGCGGAAGTCGCGGATGCGGGGTAGTGCGAGGTTGATCAGCCGATCGAGAAAATCATACATCCGATCGGCGCGTAGCGTCACCATCACGCCGACTGGTACTCCTTTGCGGATTTTGAAGCCTGCGATCGCTTTTTTCGCCCGCGTCACCACTGGTTTTTGTCCGGTGATGATGCCAATTTCGTTGATGGATGAATCTAGTGCCTTAGCATTTTGAGATGCTTCTCCCAAACCGCGGTTCACGGTGACTTTGACGAGTTTGGGAACCTGATGGATATTAGTATATTTAAACTGATCCATCAGTTTGGGAACGATTTTTCCTTGATAAAGAACTTTGAGTTTGTCCGGCATAGTTTTTGTGTTTCGTTAACTGTCCCTGGGCTTGGTCAGGGAATTGTTCTTTGTCAGTTGTTAGTTGTCAGTTGTCAGTTGTCTTTTAAGAACTAAGGACTAAGGACTAAGGACTGATGACTAATTATCGAGGATTTCTCCGGTTTTTTTGAGTTGTCGCAGTTTGCGGCCGTCTTCACTAAATGTATAGCAGACGCGGCTGGCGATTTTCTCTTTTTCGGAATAGTGCATGACATTTGAGCTGTGAATGGGAGCCTCAAAGGTGACTATTTTTCCGGATTCTCCCTCTTGCTGGGGCTTGACGTGCTTGGTTCGGATATTTACGCCTTTAACAATTACTTTGCTGACTTTGGGATATGTCTTGAGGATTTCTCCGACTTTTCCTTTTTCTTTGCCAGTAATTATTTGCACGGTGTCGCCTGCTTTGACGTGCATTCTGTAGCGCTGCGGTTCGCTAGTTGCTTTACCCTTTTTTCCGTACATTTTAAAGTACCTCCGGGGCTAAGGAAATGATTTTAGTAAAGTTTTTGTCGCGCAATTCGCGGGCGACGGGGCCGAAAACGCGAGTGCCTTTGGGGTTGCCTTCTGGATTGATGATGACGGCGGCGTTGTCGTCAAAACGAATGCTCATGCCGCTGTCGCGACGCAAGCCTTTGCGGGTTCTGACAATGACGGCTCTGACGACATCGGATTTTTTGACTGCCATATTGGGGATGGCGTCTTTGACGACGGCAATGATGACATCGCCGACTCCGCCGTAGCGACGGTTGCCGCCTCCCAATACGCGGATGCACATTAGTTTGCGGGCTCCGCTATTGTCGGCGACATTGAGGTATGTCTGGGGTTGAATCATGGTGATTGGGGAAAAGGTAGTTTGATGCTTGCTAACTGCTAACTGTGAATTGCTAATGGATGGTCGATCGAGCTCGATCGCCAATCGCGCTTTTGAGCAATCCAGAATTAACTGTTAGCCATTTTTTGCACCGAAAATCTCAGCAACCGTCCAGCGTTTGGTTTTGCTCAAGGGGCGAGTTTCAGTGATGCGGACGCGATCGCCTGGTTTGCACTGATTTTCTTCGTCGTGAGCTTTGTACCGCTTGGTGCGGACTACGATTTTGCCGTACTTACTGTGGGAGGAGCGGTTTTCGATCGCTACTACGACGGTTTTGTCCATCTTGTCGCTGACTACTACGCCAACTCGTTCTTTAACTGCCATAGCTATCTATCTTTATTGTGCAATTGAGTTTTTTTGAACTACTGTGCGAGCTTCGGCTGCTGCTTACTCGGGGCTGACTGCGGTTGCAGCTTGCTGTGCGTCGGCTGCTTTCGATGCGGCTTTTTCGGCTTTAGCTTGAGCGTCGGCTGCGATTTGGCGCTCGCGTTCAACTGTCATTAATTGAGCCAGCCGATGTTTGGCGTGCTTGAACAGGTGAGGCTTTTCCAGGCGGCCGGTAGCTTGCTGGAGCCGCAGATCCATGAGTTGGCGCTTGACGGCTAAAATTTGCTCTGCTACTGCTGCATCGCTTAATTCTCTAGCTTCTTTAATCTTGGTCAAAGACATAATTCTGTGCTTTATCGTGAGCGATCGAAAGAGTGAAGACTTAATTGTCTAGATGCTGAAGGTCGAAGGAAAGAAAAGTTATGAATTGCCGATTTTAAATTGCTGTCGCCCTTTAAAATTCAGACCAATGCCGACCTAACTCTACCTTCGATTTTCGCTAGGACTGGCCTTCTTCGCGGCTGATGAACTTGGTTTTAATCGGTAATTTGAAAGATGCCAAACGCATTGCTTCGCGGGCTGTTTCTTCGGCTACACCGCCAATTTCAAACATGATCCGGCCTGGTTTGACGACGGCTACCCAAAACTCCGGCGCGCCTTTACCAGAACCCATCCGGGTTTCTGCTGCGCGCTGGGTGACTGGTTTGTCGGGAAAAATGCGAATCCAGATTTTACCGCCCCGGCGGATATAGCGGGTCATGGCGCGCCGTCCGGCTTCGATTTGGCGGGAGGTTATCCAGGCGGGTTCGACGGCTTGGAGCGCGAAGTCGCCAAAGCTAACTGTGTTGCCGCGGGTGGATTGACCGCTCATTCGCCCGCGCTGTTGTTTGCGGAATTTTGTTCTTTTAGGGCTTAACATGGCTTTGGGAGTTGGGATTTTGGTATTTGGTAATTGGTAATTGGCAATTGGTAATTGGCAATTGGTTTTAAATGACAATTGACCATTGCAACTAACAGTTAACAATTAGCTAGCCTTCGTTCGATCGATCTTCAAAGTTCTGGCGACGGCGCTTTTGTTTAGTCCGGGGCACTGCTGCATTTGGTGCAGATTCTTGTTCTTGTCCGGGAATAATTTCGCCTTTGAAAACCCAAACTTTAATGCCCAGAATACCGTAGATGGTTTGAGCGGTGCAGTAGGAGTAGTCGATGTCGGCCCGCAGCGTGTGCAAGGGGACTCGGCCTTCGCGCGTCCATTCGGTACGGGCGATTTCTGCGCCGTTTAGCCGTCCGCTGACTTGAATTTTGATGCCTTGGATGCCGACTTTTTGGGCGCGGGTGATTGCTTGGCGGACTACTCGGCGGAAGGATACGCGCCGTTCTAGTTGCTGGGCAATGTATTCTGCGATCAGTGTGGCATCGGCGTCTACGCGCTGAACTTCGACGACGTTGATGCGAATTTGGCGGTTGTTACCGAGTAGCTGTTGCAAACCGACGCGCAAGGTTTCGATACCTGCTCCGCCGCGACCTACGACAACGCCCGGTCTGGCGGTGAAGACTTCTAGGTCGATTTGATCGGCTTTCCGTTCAATTCTGACTGAGGAAATGCCAGCATTGCTGAGGGTTTTGCGGACGTACTTGCGGATTTTGTAGTCTTCTTGCAAGAGTTCTGGATAGTTCTTCGGGTCAGCAAACCAGCGAGAGCGGTGCTCTTGGGTAATGCCGAGACGAAAACCAATTGGATGTATTTTTTGGCCCATAATATTTGATTAGTTAATTGGGAAAAAGGTAATTGGTAACTGGGAATAAGTTCGAGGGAAGTCGGAAGAAGGAAGATGTAAAAAACAACTATCTGCGACTCCGTGATTTCCGTGCTTTGAGGAAAAGGTAATTGGCTATCGCCTATTTTTTCAACTTTAAGCTGTTTATTACCTATTACGTTTTTCCTAGGTTTAGTCTTCTAGGATCGGAGCAACTATTACGGTGATGTGACAAGTTGGCTTGCGGATTTGGTAGGCGCGACCTTGAGCGCGGGGTCTGAAGCGCTTGAGGACTGGACCTTGGTCTGCGTAAGCTTGAGAGACTACTAGCTTACTTTTGTCTAATCCTGCGTTGTGTTCGGCGTTGGCTACTGCCGATCGCAAAACTTTGACGATCGGTTCGCAGGCGCGGTAGGGCATGAATTCGAGTAAAATCAGGGCTTCTTGGTAGCTTTTGCCGCGAATTTGGTCGAGGACTCGGCGTACTTTGAAGGGGGATGACCGAATGTAACGGGCGATCGCCTTAATTTCGGATGTGGTATCTATAACCATTTCGATTTGGGTAAGTTGGTAATTGGTAATTGGGAAAAAGGTAATTGGTAATTGGGAAAAACTTTTTCCAGTTACCTATTACCTGTCACCTAATTTGGCTATCTTTTTGCCTTTTTATCGCTGTGACCTCTAAAGGTGCGAGTCGGGGAGAATTCTCCGAGTTTGTGACCTACCATTTGGTCGGTGAGGTAGACTGGGACGTGCTGTCTGCCGTTATGAACTGCGATCGTGTGACCTACCATTTGAGGCAGGATTGTGGAAGAGCGCGACCAAGTTTTAATTACTTGTTTTTTGCCTTCGGCGTTGAGTTTTTCAATTTTTGTGAGCAGGTGATCTGCTACAAAGGGGCCTTTTTTTAGCGATCGAGACATGGTTTTTTTAGTAAGTCATTAGTCATTAGTCATCAGTCATTAGTCATTAGTCATTAGTCATCGGTACTTTTTTGTTAATTAGTTTGCAGTTAACAACAAAAGGACTGATGACTGCTGACTGATGACTAACTTTGTCTGCCGCCCTTGCCGCGCTTGGAAGATTTGCGGCGGCGACGGACGATTAAAGAGTCGCTGCGCTTTTTCTTTTTTCGAGTTTTGGCACCCAATGCTGGTTTACCCCAAGGTGTGACGGGCCCAGAGCGTCCGATGGGCGCTCTGCCTTCGCCACCGCCGTGCGGGTGATCTACCGGGTTCATGACGCTACCGCGAACGGTTGGTCTGCGGCCTTTCCAGCGGGTGCGGCCTGCTTTACCGAGGCTGATGTTTCTAGCGTCTGTGTTGCCAACTTGACCGATGGTGGCGTAGCAGTCGGCGCGGACTTTGCGCTGTTCGCCGGAGGGCAGTTTGAGGGTGACGTAGGTACCTTCTTTTGCCATTAGCTGAGCGCTGGAGCCTGCGGAACGGACGATTTGTCCGCCTTTTCCGGGTACTAGCTCTACGTTGTGGATGCTGGTACCGAGGGGGATGTTTTTCAGGGGTAGGGCGTTGCCGATTTCGATCGGCGCGTCTGGGCCTGAGACTATTACTGTACCGACGGCTAAGTTGAGCGGGTGCAGGATGTACCGTTTTTCGCCGTCTTTGTAGAAGACTAGGGCGATGCGGGCGTTGCGGTTGGGGTCGTATTCGATCGACTTGACGGTAGCAGGAATGCTGTGTTTGTCGCGCCGGAAGTCGATGTCTCTATAAAGCCGTTTGTGACCGCCTCCCCGGTGGCGACAGGTGATGACGCCTCGGTTGTTGCGGCCTTGTTTGGTGTGCTTGTTGCTGGTTAGAGACTTTTCGGGTTCTGACGTGGTAATTTCAGCAAAGTCCGAGACAGTTTTTTCTCGGGTGCTGGATGTATAAGGTCGGTAAGAACGAATGCCCATAATCGATTTTAGATTTTAGATTTTAGACTTGGGATTTTAGATTTTAGATTTGGGATTTTAGATTTGGGATGATCTGTTAACCTTGCTGTTTCCTGGATTGGGAATTTGCACGAGCTAACTGCAATCTAAAATCTAAAATCTAAAATCCAAAATTGGCTAAACTTCTGGGAATAGCAGTTTGCGGATCGACTCTCCGTCTAGCAAAGTTACGGTGGCTCGCTTGTAACAAGGTTTAAAGCCGACGAATTTACCAACTCGACGCTTTTTGCGCGGCGGGTTTTGGGTATTTACGCCGATGACTTTGACCTTAAATAGCTCTTCGATGGCTGCTTTGATTTGAGGCTTGGTCGCTTTGGGGGCTACGTCGAATGTAAATTGATTTAATTCCATCATTCTGGTAGCTTTCTCGGTGAGAATCGGACGCTGGATCAAATCTGCGTAGTCGCGGGGGTCGATTTTACTCACCGTAAATCTCCTGAATTTTTGTTATGGCGGTAGAGGTGACAATGATTTTGTCAGCCGCGAGAACGTCGTAAACGTTCAGGGAAGTTGCCAAGATGACGTTGACTAATTCGATGTTGCGTCCTGACAAATAGACGTTTAGTTGCGGTTCTGGCAAGATTAACAGAACTTTTTTATTTGGGTCGATGCCCCAACGGGCGATCGCGCTCAGCAAGTCTTTGCTTTTCGGTCTCGGAAATTGCTCTGCAAATTCTTCAACCACAATCAGGTCTTCGGTACGACTGAAGAATGCTGTCCGCAAAGCGAGACGGCGTTCCTTTTTGTTCATTTTGACTTCAAAGTCTCTGGGTTTTGGCCCAAATATGACACCGCCGCCCCGCCACAGCGGAGAACGGATCGAACCGGCTCTGGCTCGACCGGTGCCTTTTTGACGCCAAGGTTTGCGGCCGCCACCTCTAACTTCCGATCGAGTTTTGGTGCAAGCATTTCCTTGACGGGCGTTATTCAGTTGCCGCGTCAATGCTCTGTGAACGATGTGAGACGCATTTTCTTCTTTGGCTACGCGCAGTTCTAAAGTTGTTTCCCCAACTTCTTCGCCTTGCCAATTTCGCACTACACAATTAACCATATCTTTTGTCCTTTGTCTGTTGTTAGTTGTCTGTTTTTTAGTTGTCGCTTTGTCGCTTTGTCACTTTGTCGCTTTGTCGCTTTGTCAGCTTTAAGTTTTTGGCTCTTAGTTCTTCTTGCTACTCGCCCGCCAACCACTATCTACTGACTGCTGACTGCTGACTGCTGACTGCTGACTAACGTCCTACTTTTTTCTCAGGCACAACATTGACTAAGGCGCCAGGTTTGCCGGGAACTGCTCCCTTAATTAGCAACAAATTCTGCTCTGCATCCACCCGGACAATTGTGAGTTTGCGGACGGTGACTTGAACGTTGCCCATACGTCCCGCCATTCTTTTACCGGGATAGACGCGGCCGGGAGTTGTTCCAGGTCCGATCGATCCAGGTTCGCGGTGATTTTTGGAACCGTGAGACATGGGGCCTCGTTTGAAGTTGTGGCGCTTTTGAAAGCCTGCAAAACCTTTACCGATGCTTGTACCGATGACATCTACTATTTGTCCCGGTGTAAAGCTATCTGCTTTTAGTTGTTGACCTAATTCAAAGGAACTGGTGTCTTCCAATCGGTATTCGTGCAAGTGGCGCAATGGAGTCGCCCCCGACTTGGCAAGGTGTCCCAATTTTGGCTGGTTGAGAGCCTTCGGCTTAACGTCGCTGTATCCAACTTGAACGGCACCGTAGCCGTCAGTTTGTTTTGTTTTGATTTGAGTTACTGTACAAGGCCCTGCTTGAATGACGGTGACGGGGATTGCTCTCCCTTCTTCGTCAAACACTTGAGTCATGCCTAGTTTTGTACCAAGAATGCCTACAGACACGGATTTTTTCCTTTTATTTACGCAAGAGGTTTCGGATTGAGAATTTTTTTACGTCAATCCGCTTGCTCTTGTGCAGAAACATTTATTTCAGTGTTCCTGCAATTAACTGTTATCAACCAACAGCTTTCCTCGGTGTTTAAAATTTGAGTTTTAAATTTGGGAGCGAGCTTGTGGAAGTCTTGCAAGGGTTGAGATGCGCGGCTTTTTACCCGATCGCCCTCCGAGTTTTGTCTCGGTCTTGCTTTTTTGTGCCAGGACTTGAGCGGCAAGCTACTCAGTATCCTTTACGGCGACAATTCACAATAGTATATGAAGTGTTTGCCGTTTGTCAAGGCCGCGAGCATAAGTTGATGAATTAACCACCGGTGGCCGGAAACCGGAAATTTTTTAACGACAATACTTTGGTCAAACCGTCAATCAGATTGAAAAACCCGGTTTTTTGATTCGGATCGTCCCGGACTAAACTTTTCGCCTCAGCTTGAGGATTTATAATACTCCAAGCTCGCAATTGGCGATCGACCACATTTAAAACAGCAGGCAAGACAAATTTATGGGACTGATTACGACTGGTTCGGATATGATTCGGGATTTGGAAAAGTCGGGGTCGCTAGCCCTGTACGTTCCTTTAGAGGGAGGATTTGAGGGCCGTTACCTGCGGCGGCTGAGGGCTGCGGGCTACGGTGCCCATACAATTACGGCGCGGGGCTTGGGCGATTTGGCGATGTATTTGACGGGGGTTCACGGAGTGCGGCCGCCGCATTTGGGCAAAAAAACTACTGGCAATGAAGGGGCTGTCGGTTATACGTACTACCTGCCGCCGATGTTGAAAACTCAATTAGACAATTTGCCGCCGAAAGCAAAAGGACTGGTGCTGTGGATTATTGAAGGGCAGGTTTTGTCGAGTCAGGAAGTTGAGTATTTGACTGTTTTGCCGACGTTAGAACCGCGAGTTAAAATAGCAGTGGAGATGGGGGGCGATCGAGTTTTTAGCTGGAAGCCGCTTACAGAAGCTTTAGTTACAGCTTAAATTCTGCTATTTGCGATCGCAAATCAACTAAAAAACGCAGCGAGCAACGAAAGCTCAACAGCTTCGGCTCGCTGGTTTTCTTCTTTTTTGGAAAAAATTTAATTAACAGGAAAATCTTATGCTTCAGAACCGCGATTATACAATCATCATTGACAAAAGCGGCAGTATGTACACCAAAGATCGGACTGGCGGTAAAAGTCGGTGGGCGCTGATCCAAGAATCGACGATCGCCCTAGCGAATAAATGCGAAGAACTTGACCCAGACGGCATCACCGTTTATGTGTTTTCCGGTCGTTTCAAGCGCTACGACAACGTAACATCAGCTAAAGTCTTGCAAATATTCCAAGAAAACGAACCTTCGGGGAATACAAATTTAGCTGCGGTACTGCTAGACGCTCTAAACAGTTATTTTCAGCGCAAAGCATCCGGTAAGACCAAGCAAAATGGGGAAACAATATTAGTGGTGACGGACGGGGAACCGGACGATCGCAAAGAAGTGATGAAAACGATTATAGAGGCTTCGCGGAAGATCGATCGAGATGAAGAGTTAGCAATTTCTTTCATTCAAGTAGGGAATGCGCCGGAAGCTACTAAATTTCTCAAAATATTAGATGACGAACTGCAAAGCGCTGGGGCTAAATTTGATATCGTTGATACTGTGACGATGGACGATCTTGAAGACATGACGCTGACGGAAGTATTGCTAAATGCAATCACTGATTGAAGAATCGGGGAAATTTCGCGCGATTATATTTGTGGCTGGTTGCTGGGCAGCATTTTTTAGAGGGTTTTAAGTTATGGAATCGATCGATCGCCTGTTAGCTGAACTTAAGGCAGAATATCAAGCATCTCAAAAACTTCGCGAGGTACAAAGTCAGCCGTCAGTGGAAGCACAACCGCTTTCGCAACCAGCAGCAGTGCCGTCAAATAAAACATCAAAAACAACAAATATCAATTTGTATCCTGGTGCTTTAGAGAAGGATTTAGCTGAAATTAAGGCTGAATGCGAAGCACAAAATAAAAATCAGGAAGTTGCTGCACAAAAACCGCTTAAGTCTCCGCAAAAAGTAGAAAATAAAGCTCAGGAAGTGACTGCACTAGCACCGCAACCCCCAGAAAAGATTGTGCAGTCAGAGCTAGACATCCAAACCCGCAGACAGAAGGTTAGGCAAGCTCAAGTTTGGCTGAAAAATTTGGATAAGAATTCCGATGAGAGATATTGGTTCGATCAGTTTGCTTTTAAGTATAGTTCGAGGATAGATGCGGCGATCGACTATTTACAAGTTGTGGACGAGTTTGATTGAGCGATCGAACTTAAACATTGCCTAATTGTCTCCAAGACTGAGTTCGAAAGGCTGTCTAATTCATACCCACCCTCTAAACCAAACATAACCCTCGGTGTAATTTCTAGACTGTATTGCGTAAGTGCAGCATAGTCTTGGGGCTGTAGATTTATTTTAGACAGTAAATCGGCTTGGTTGGCATCGTAGCCTGCGCTGACAATAAGCAAATCTGGGCAAAAGTTATGGAAAAAGGGGAGAACTTTGGTTTCAAACAATTGATGGTACTTTTGTATAGTGCTACCTGGGGTTATGGGGAGATTCAAAATGTTGTTAAATTTGCCCTGTTCTTGTGATTTTCCTGTGTGCGGATAACCGGGCGATTGATGAATCGAACAGAACGCGATGTTGGGGTAATTTTCTACAGCAGCTTGGGTTCCATTGCCATGATGGACATCCCAATCTAGAATGCCAACACGCTTGATGTTCTCATTAGTAAGTGCGTAAATAGCGGCAATGGCTGCGTTGCAGAAAATGCAAAACCCCATGCCTTCATCTGGGAGTGCATGATGTCCTGGAGGTCTTGCTAAAACGAAAACAGGTTTTCCTTGCATCCAAACTCTATCAACCCCATCTAACCAAGCATTCACAGCCAGCTCCGCCACTTCAAAGCTTTTCGGAAAAATCTGGGTTGACTCAAAGCAGCCCCAACCTCTTGCAGAATAAGCACTCACCAAGTCGATGTAGGTCATGGAATGAACCCGTTTAATCGCCTCGATTGCATTTCTGGAGGAAGAAGGCTCGACCCATTCAATTAAGTTGGCAACTGTTGAGGCTTTTAATCTATTTATAATTGCCGTAAGTCGCTCGGGCTGTTCGGGGTGCATGTACCCGGTTTGATGTTCGAGGAATTGCGAGGAGTAGATGATGGTAATCATTTAGTCACAAGCCAAAATAATGCGTCTCGAATTATATCATAAGAAGGCTTAAGCTCTGGCTTATAAACTAGAGCTTGGCTCGATCGCCGAGTTCCTTAAATTTAACTGTTGTCCTCCTCCCGAAGATCGTTTTTCTCAACGAATCGCCCCAGATACAGATTGATAAAATCTTCCGCAGCAGCTTCATCAATATTTCCTAAAGCTTTGACTATTTCCGTTACCGCTTCAGCTAGAGGATCGCTGACTTCGTTCACCCACTGGTAAACAGTAGATCGATTAATGCCCATTGTCACCGCGAGGCGATTTTGGCTGATACCGTAAGTTCCTAAGACTTGCCTGAGTGCTTTTCCTGCTTTTCCCATGCCTCCAATCATCTCAGAGGATTTTAACGACGTAAATGTTTGTAACTATAAACATCAAGTAAGGTATGATGTTTGTAGTTACGAACATTATTTGGTTAGAAACTTGGTAAAACCCTATGTCAGAGAAATTACCTGCACAAGCCGATGGCTCCCCTGCTAGCCTTGTCGCCGACGCTTTAACGATAGACGGCCGGCCGGCAAACCGAATGATTTTGCTCGGCGATCCCAAATGGGTTAAGGGCATCATCCACCGCTTGCACAGTTTGGGGATAGCCGAATTCGGATCGTGGAGCAAGTTGACACGAACTCGCAACCCAGGAGAAGTCATCAGCATCCTGAAGCGTTCCAGAGGACAAGATCGAGCTTGAGAAAATGCCCGTCTCACAGCTAGCTTTGAAGCGGTAAAAACCTCTCCCCAACCCCTAGGCTTGCAAACAGAGGGGTTGGGGGGGTTAGGTTTTATTCTTTGCCTGGGCCTACAATTCCTGTTACAGTATCTTTTGGAACAGACGTAGGATTCAGCAGAAATGAAGCTGCTGTTTTTGCTGTGATTTCAGATAGCTGAATTTGTGTAAACTCAACAATACCTTCAGCTATAAAAGAATCTCTCAACTCAGCTTTTTCTCCGCTGTTAAAAACTGTTTCATAAAATACTTCGCGAATCCCTGCAGAAATGATTAATTTCAAACAATAAATGCAGGGTTCTAAAGTCACGTAAATGCTAGATCCAGCCGTAGATATCCCGTGTTTGGCCGCTTTGGCGATCGCATTTGCTTCAGCGTGTACCGCCCGCGACGGCAAAGTTTTGCTGGCGTCGCAACTGCTTAAACCCGGATAGCAAAAGCCTTGAGTCGTACAGTGTACCGAACCTGACGGCGAACCGTTGTAACCCGTGGCTAAAACTTGCCTGTCTTTAGCAATTACTGCGCCGACGGGAAAAGCCAGACAAGTCGATCGAGTAGCAGCTAATTTTGCTAACATTAAAAAGTATTCGTCCCAATTTGGTCTGTGAGGGGGTTCGTAATTGTCTGGTGTATTGTTCATTTAAAATCTAGAATGAGAACTGTATTGAAACGAGAAATTTATTGTCATAGTCCAGTTGAGCCAAATCCCTTATCTCCCCTAGAACTCGAACTTAACATTTTAATCTCTTCAATTTCCACACGAATTACTGGCGCTATTACCATTTGAGCAATTTTCATGCCTCTTGTCACTTGAAAGGAAGTTTGACCGTGATTGATTAAGATGACTTTGATTTCGCCTCGATAGCCTTCATCTATGGTTCCTGGTGCATTGAGTACAGTGATTTGGTGCTTGAGAGCTAAACCGCTTCTGGGACGGATTTGAGCCTCCGTTTTTTCTGGTAATTCTATTGATATTCCTGTATGAATTAACTGGCTTTCTCCCGGAGAAATTTCTAATTCATCTATAGAAAACAAGTCTAGTCCAGCATCGGAATGATGGGCATATTTGGGAATTATGGCTGAGTCATGCAGTTGCAGGATTTTTAGTTTCATTTTGTTTTGTGAGTGGAAGGAAGAAGGAAGAATAATAACACAGAAAAGTTTTTAGCTATCCCAACTTCAGTTGTATCGGAATGATTTAACCGCTCTTGGCGCAGAGGACACAGAGGAGGAGAAGAGAGAGATGAATAATTTCTATGATGGCAATTATTACGGCGCTAGTCTGGCTTTTCCCAGACGAGTAGCTGTGTACCACTTGGCAATGTCGGGTGCCCAATTCTCAAAGTGAGGCCACATCATTTCGCAGAGTTTTTGAATTTCTAGTTGAGCATTTTTCTTGTTTCTTAAGTCGGCAAAATGCAGGAAAGACCTCAAATTGAAACTGACTACAAAATGCTGGCGGTAGTCAAAGGGTAATTTGCCTCTGGCGTGTTCCTCCGACATCCCGCCGTCGAAGTCAATTTTGTAACGTTTAGCGGCTTCTAGACACCACTCTAAATCTTTTTCTCTTTGTTCGGGTGAATAGTAATATTTTTTGCCTTCGCGATCGGTATAATAATCTACTGGACGCAGGTAAAAAATATCTTCGATATCTTTTTTACCGACAGCGGCATCAAGAAATTGATTTCCCGTGTAGCGTAGAGATTGAACATCAAATGATACTCCGACACGATGAGTCCTCGCCTGCTGCATGACACTGTGGGGAAAGTACCCGCAATTGAAGATAATTTGGGGATGCTCTAGGGGGCCGTAATGCCCACGATCGCCCGCTAGGAGTCGCTTAACAATTATTTCGCCACATTCTGCCTCAGACGGCCACGAATCCCGCTCGTCAAATACAAAGTTCTCAGTATAGTCTTGATGGAGTGCAGCATAAACTACTTGCTGAGGATTTGGTGTTTGAGAAATAACTTCTACTCTGAATCTCTCCATGATATTTTATTTGTGTTCCCAACAGTAGTTTGAAATTGCAACATCCTAGATTGTTTCATATAATAGCATTTATGGCAAGTTATTTTTATGCTAATAATTCGTTAGTTAATGTAGCTAATTTTTGGGTTACTCGCAGTATAGCTTGGGAATAGGGGGCTTCGGATGATGTGCCGATCGCCCTAGCAGGTGACAAGGGTGCATCGCACTATAACAAAAAGCATTTTTTGTTGTAGTTATAGTAATATTGCTGTAGATAGGTTCTAAGGTCTCAAATTTTGTTTGAGCGGAATTTTAATTACAAACTCCGTGCCTTCTCCAGATTGTGAATTGCAACTTAAAGTACCCTGATTGACCATACTGGGATTTTTCGGTTAACAACAGTTGAGTTTGTGCGGGGGCCGATCGCCTTTGGGACATCACCAATCATCTGTATGCTGCCCCAACACAGCTCGTTTGCTGAAAGTCTTTTACAGCGAGATCCTTCACCGGAATTGAAATCACAAACTCTGTACCTTCACCTAAATTTGAGTTGACTTCTAAAGTTCCAGAGTGTTTCTGGACTACGATTTGACGGGCGATCGCCAATCCTAGCCCTGTTCCTTGGCCCACGGCTTTGGTTGTAAACAGATGATCGAAAATTTTTTGCTTCACATCAGGAGTCATGCCAATCCCATTATCTTGAATTCGGATCGCCACCCGATCTTCCGACAATTGGGTTTTGACAGTAATTTGGTTGTGGTTGGCTTTGATCTGAGCAAAACTGCATCCTTGATTTGATTCCTCAACGGCATCGATCGCATTTGCCAACAGATTCATAAATACCTGATTCAACTGTCCCGCAAAGCATTCTACTTTTGGTAAATCACCATAGTCTGTGATGACTTTAATTTCCGGGCGAGATTCATTGGCTTTGAGGCGATGCTTGAGAATCAAGAGCGTGCTGTCAATGCCCTCGTGGATATCGAAAAAAATAGGGCGATCGCAATCAGAACGCGAGAAGGTTCTTAAACTGGTGCTGATCGTGCAAATACGAGCGACTCCTTGTTCCATCGAATCCATCAACTTAGGTAAATCTTCTTGCAAGTATTCCAAGTCTATTTCCTCCACTACTTCCTGTAGTTTTGCACTCGGATGAGATAGTTCTTGCTGGTATAAATCGATCAGTTGAAATAAATCTTTAATATAGTCTTTAGCAGGTTTGAGATTGCCAACCAGAAAGCCGAGCGGGTTATTAATTTCGTGTGCGACACCCGCCACTAAATTACCCAAAACAGACATTTTCTCGCTGTTGATTAACTGAATTTGAGATTGTTGGAGTTGTGTGAGTGCGGCTTCTAAATCAGCGGTTTTTTCAGCTACACGCTGTTCTAGATTTTTGGTTAACTGCCGTAGCTGCAAATGAGTTTTCACCCGTGCTAACACCTCAATTTCTTGAAAGGGTTTGGTGATGTAGTCCACAGCACCTAATGCAAATCCTTTCAACTTACTCTCAGCATCGGAGAGAGCGGTCATAAAAATGATAGGAATGCTGGCTGTTGCGGGATCTGCCTTCAGACGCTGGCAGGTTTCAAAGCCGTCAATTCCTGGCATTTGAACATCAAGCAAGATCAAATCGGGAGGATAAGCTCGGACTCGCTTCAGAGCGCGATCGCCGTCGATCGCGGTTGCTACTTCATATCCCGCATCACTTAAGGTTTCACAAACTACTTCTAAGTTCGCAGGGGTATCATCCACCACCAGAATTAATTCTGGACTAGACATCTGTTTTCTCCTCTGTCAGGTATTGTTTCAGCAATTCTTCAATTTCTTCGGCTTTAAATTGCTTAGCAAGATTAATAATTTGTGAGGCAAAACCAGCGTAATGAGGGTTGGATTGAGCAAGATGCTCTGTGTATTCTCGCAGCCGTTTTAAGTTGCCTTTGTTTGCCAGATTTAGCAATTCATTTATCTGTACAATGTCAGGAATTATTATTATTTCTGGCTTTTCTAAAGTAGTCGTCAAAGTGGATGCTTTAGACTCGTTGGATACTTGAATTTCATATTTCCAATTTAATTCTAAATGAGTGGCTAAAAGGTTGAATAATTCACTGACATTCACTGGTTTGTCGAGGAAATCATTTCCCCCTGCATCTAAACTCATCTGTCGGTCTGCTGGTGCCACCGATGCAGAAGAGACAATAATCTTCTGGTGTCGCAAATTATGTTCGCTGCGAATTTGTTCGAGCAGTTCAAAGCCGTTCATGACTGGCATCATCAAGTCTGTAATCGCTAAATCTGGTGGAGACTGTCGAATTTTTTTCAATGCTTCAAGTCCATTGTCGGCCTCAGTCAGCAGGAATCCAAGTGGCTCTAGCAAGTTGACGAGAACGGCTCGGTTTTCCCAACGATCGTCTACTACCAGAATACTGCGTCGTTCTCCTTCATAACCAATAATTTGTTTTCCAGTTGCGATCGAGTTTTGCTGTGCCCAATCGGTAGCGATCGCCAGTTCCACCTCAAAAAAGAAATTACTACCAACTCCGGGTTGGCTTTTAACTTGGATTTGTCCGTTCATGAGTTGGACAATTCTTTGAGCGATCGCCAGTCCTAAACCGGTACCCTCGGATTGGCGCTGGCGATCGCCAACTTGTTCAAAAGCCTGAAAAATTTTATCCAATTGCTCAGGTGCAATTCCCAAACCGGTATCTTCGACTTGAAATCCGATTCTGGGAGCGGACGGATTGGCATGATTATCAATGACGTTAACCTTAAGCTTAACATAACCTTGGTCGGTGAATTTAATCGCATTTCCTAGCAAATTGAGCAATACTTGGCGCAGCCGTTTTGCATCAACAAACATCCCTTCAGGCAACTGGGGATCGGGATCGTAAACGAAATTAATGTTTTTTTGGTCAGCACGAATGCGACAGATTTCAGCGACACCTTGAAGGAATGAGGGAAAGTGAATCGCTTGAGGTGTAAGTTCTAGTTTGCCCGCTTCAATTTTGGACAAGTCCAACACATCTTCGATCAGCCCCAGCAAATGATTTCCGCACTGGTGCATGATTTCTACCCCATGACGTTCTTTCGCTGGCAACGCGGTGCTGCGTTGGAGGATTTGAGCGTAGCCCAAAATACCGTTGAGGGGAGTGCGGAGTTCGTGGCTCATGTTGGCAAGAAATTCACTCTTTGCTTTGTTGGCATTATCTGCTACTTGTTTTGCAGACTGGAGTTCGGCGGTGCGTTGTTCAACTCGCTGTTCTAGCTGTTGGTTAGTTTGCTCTAGGGCGGTGAAGGAATCGCGCAATTGCTGCGCCATGCGGTTAAAGGATTGAGCAAGCACATCCAGTTCTTTAACACCAGAGGCTGCGACGTTTTGGTCAAGTTTTCCTTCGGCGATCGCCGACGATGCCTTACCGATCTGCAAAATTGGTCTAGCAATCCAGCGCGAGGTGTAGATACCCAAAACCGTTGCTAATCCTAATGCGCCCAAGCACAGCCAAATCCTGTTGACTGTGTTGGCATTAATTCGTCCCATAAAATCTGATTCGGGCATGGCGACGACTACCAGCCAGTCCAATCCCCATTCATCCTGCCAGGGAGTTACTTGAACAAACTCCCGCTGACTCTGGAGTCGAAAGTCTAGCTGCTGAACAGTTTTAATGCTTTTGAGATCGCCGAAGCGATCGCCTAGATGCTTCGACGTAGCTTGAATTAAAACGTCCTGACTCTCAAAACCTCGCAGTCGCTGAGGTTTGCCGTTTGTCACCGAAAATACGGGCGCATCGCTAGAGGTGGCAACGAGTAATCCGTTGCGTTCGAGAATGAACACTTTGCTGGATTTACTAACATTAATTTCACGTAAAAAGTCACTAATTTGTGAAAGGCGCTGTTCCACTCCCACACTGCCGATCAACTGATTATTCTTGTCATAAATGGGGCGACTCGTGGCGATCGACAGCGGGTAGTTATTAGTCTCCCATTGATAGATTTCGCTCCACCCAGGCTTGCCAGTCTCGGCACCTTTAGCGTACCAGCCTTCCTTCTGGAACTGATACGCTTTGGTGGTTTCAAACATTTTAGTTGGCTGGCTTCGGTCATTCGTCATGTAGTTGTACAAATCAGGATTGCCGTAGCGCTTAGGTAAAACCAGGCTAATCTCAGGATTGCCGTGGTTGAGAATGGTTGACTCGCGGTAATATCCCGATGCGATAAAGTCCCCCGTTTTAGAACCGTAGAGGATATAGCCAACGTTGTAGGTTTTTACCTGCTTTGCAAAGAATTGAGCGAGGCGATCGGCATCCTGTAAGTTCAACAATCCCAAGTCAATTTGCTCGCCGTTAATTTGAGTCAAATTGCGGGTTGCAGCCGCATAGCTGTCGAGGTGTCGATCTACACGGTTACTCACCTCCCTTTGCAACTTAGTCGCTAGTTCATTCACTGCTGTTTGTCCGTTTCGCAGCGACAGATACCCTGTCAATCCTACCACCGCGAAAATTTGTACGACAAAGGGAACAACCAGACAGCTTCGCAGGGAAACCTTTCTAAAGGCTGGAGTAGCAATTGGGGATTTAGAGAGCATAATTTTCCACAGAGTAAATATATATAGGCTTTCTCAGAAAGATGAGCTACTATCCGGCATTGGGCATTGGCCCGCGCAGGGCATTGGGCAAACAGGGCAAACAGGGCATTGGGCGGAGCGAAGCGGAGGGATTGGCCCGCGCAGGGCATACCTCACCACGCTTGAGAACCGTTATAGTGGCCCAGAGACGGTCATTGGCTCCGCTCCGTTAGTAGAAAATTTCTATTTTTTTTGAGGACAATAATAATTTATTCTAACAAATTATTATTGCCAATAATTCGCTAACTGCGATGCTAAAACCTGGAAGTATAATCTGGGTATTAACAACTTCATTCGCATTAAATAAACGCCAGCCTTGACCTGCTGCATTCACAAATACTAATCTCGCTTCAGGAAATAGCAGCCAGACTTTCTGACAGCCAGATTCCAAATATTCCTGAGCTTTCGTAAATAAGTCTTCGCCGCTGTTTTCCGGCGAAGCAACTTCTGCTATCAGGGGAAAACTTTGGGAAAATGCTGTAAAATTGCCTGATGGTGGGAGCAGTTCGGGAGTGATGTAAGCGACATCGTGACGGCGGTGTTGTTTGGCAGTTCGGCAAAGTGTTTCTGTAAAAAATTCTCCTCCCTGTCCGTTGGAGTCTTTGTTAATTCTCCAGTAACGGGCTAATTTAGATTGAGCTAAACCCTGTTTAAATTTCATGCCTGTTTTCTCCACTAAATTACCGTCAATTCACTTTATTCTCTCCGGCGGGTTGACGAAAGATTCTTCTAAAGATATAATGTTTTGCGATTGTATTTTCGTAAAATTTTCGGAGTCATTTTGAGGTTTTTTTGATAAGATTAAAGTAGTTGTCATCGTGATTGCGTCGCTTTACTCAAACATTCACGTCAATACTTTGACTCAACAAATACTCTATTGCAATGATACTCTCAAACCGTTTTTCTGAAGCCCCGATCTATGCCGCCGAATTGCACGCAACTCAAATCCGCAAAGGTTCCGGCGTTCGGTATATTGCCCATTTGTTAGGTACTGCTAGTATAGCTTTAGAATATGGGGCTTCTGAAGATGAGCCGATCGCATCGCAGCTTTGCTTCACGATGCGATCGCAGATGGAGGCGGCCCCACCACCCGCGAAGCCATCCGCCGCCGGTTTGGCGATACTGTGACAGCGATCGCATTCTTATAGCTTCTAGCTCGGTCAAATTGGTCTCGGCGGCTGATAAACTTTATAATGTGCGATCGATCCTGAAATATTCCCGTCAGTCAATTAGGCGATACTGTTTGGGAACGCTTCAAAGGCAAAAAAGAAGGTTCTCTCTGGTATTATCGTTCGTTAGTAGAAGCATTCCGCCAAGCTGAGTTAACGCCGCTCGTTGAAGAATTAGACCGCAAAGTTTTAGGATTAACCAAGCTTTATGAATACAAAAAGTAAAAATTAACAACCAATAACTAATAACCAATAACTACTAACAAATGGCCAACGTTCGCTTAGAAAATATTACCAGACGCTACCAAAACGTCACCGCAATCGACAACATAACTTTCAAAATCCCGGATGGGGAATTTTGGGTATTAGTCGGGCCTTCCGGCTGCGGAAAATCCACAATTATGCGGACGATCGCAGGTTTAGAAACTGCAACTTCTGGTAATCTTTATATTGGAGATAATTTAGTTAACAACATTCCGGCTAGACAGCGGGATGTCGCAATGGTGTTTCAAAACTACGCGCTTTACCCCCACATGACTGTCGCCGAAAATTTGGCTTTTGGATTGCGGATGCGGAATGTTGACTCGACTAAAATTCAAGAACGTGTCGAAACTGTAGCCCGATCGCTCTCGATCGACCATCTCCTCAACCGCAAGCCGAAACAGCTATCGGGCGGACAGCAACAGCGGGTAGCACTCGGAAGGGCGATCGCCCGCGAACCGCAAGTATTTCTCTTAGACGAACCGCTTTCCAACCTCGACGCGCAACTGCGAGATGACACTAGGGCCGAACTCAAACAACTGCATCAACGGCTGGGAATTACCACGGTTTACGTCACCCACGACCAAGTGGAAGCGATGACTTTAGCGGATAAAATTGTAGTTTTAAATGCGGGTAAAATTCAACAAATCGGAGCTCCGCAAAGCATTTATGCCAAACCAGCTAACCGCATGGTTGCCACATTTTTAGGCAATCCAGCCATGAACATTTTGCCGGCAATTTATGCTAACGAATCCTTTATTTTGGGAGATCAATCTTTAGCCTGTCCGCCCTCACTGGAACAAAGATTGCACCCTAGAGAAGGACAAGGATTTGATTTAGGCATCCGTCCAGAAAATATAGAAATTTTTAAGCCGCAAACAACAGAAAAAGATGATTTGAAAATCGATCTTTGGGCTTTAGAAAAAGTCCCTCTGGAAGTAGAGGTAAAAGTAGTGGAACCTCTGGGGCGAGAAACTTTAGTCCGGGCGAGTTTGCCTTTGTTGAACGCTGAAACTACTATACAGGTGCAAGTACCTGCGAGTGTTCGCTTGCGTCCGGGCGATCGGCTGAAGGTACAGCTTGACTTCGATCGACTATTTATCTTTGACCCCTCCACGGGCGAGGCGCTATATCCTTAACTGGATTCAACCTCAAATCTCACAATCTCAAATCTTCCATAGATTGTCTCGGAATCACGCTGAGTTCAGAAACCCGGTTTCTTCCTAGATTTCTCGTTCCCGGCGCAAATTTTGCTCAGAAACCGGGTTTCTCTCTATATTTCTCGTCACCCAACCCAAAAACTCAAAGATGTCAAATGGGTTCTATAGCGGTTATGAAGCGTGGTGAGGATAGCCCTGCGCGGGCCAATGCCCTGCGCGGGCCAATGCCCTGCGCGGGCCAATGCCCTGCGCGGGCCAATGCCCTATGCCGCATAGTACCTCATCTTTCTGAAAAAGGCTATATATCGCTCATTACAAAACTTTACACTTGACGTTTCTCAAGTTACAGAGTAATGGTAAAGTTAGTATGTTCGCAAGGAAAAAGCGTCCCCGAGAAACTGATATTTCCTGATTCCGGGCGATCGCGATCGATAACTTCGGATATTCCCCCAAAAAGCGGCAACCCCGCCCCATTGGGAGTAACTCGCGAACCAAAAACTCCCAACCGCCTTCTAGTGGCATTTGTAGATGAATCCCGACAACCTGCCTCAAATCCTGCAAACAGGATTTCACCTGACTTTAGGTGCAACTTCTTTTTTGATTGAGACCTTGCAAGATCCCTTAAAGCGAGAAGAAAATCTGGACAAACTCCAGTCAGATTTGAGCCTTCTCGCGGATGAGTTGCTGGAAAAAGGGGAAATGACCGAGAAAGAAGCGCGGAATTTTGTCGATACAATTTTCTCCCCACCGGGCGAGAAGGATAATGCAAGCAGCGACGAATCCGTCTCCCACCAGCAATCCGATACAGCAACTGACACTTTTTCGGAGTCGGTTGGACAGGCTGATGTAAAACAGATTCAAGAATTAACTGCACAGATGGCAGCGCTGAGGGTTGAATTGGAAAAGTTGCGCGCCGAAAATTCCCAGGATTAAAGAATTCAAAATTCTTTAACACCGCCGGATTTTAGTTGCAAACTTACTTGCAAATTTATTTAACGGAACTAAACTTTAGTCATTGTCCCATTTTTCAGAACCGATCAGGTCGCCGATGCGATCGCGCAGCAAGAAGTCCCATTTTTCTAGTTCTCCCTCGACGCAAGACCACTCTCTGGGCGGGATGAACTGACAAAGCGTGTAGATTGGTTGTTGTCGGCTAAGTACGCCCTCACGCACGAGATGGCGCGCTTCATCTTGGATAACATCTAAAGAGTAGTGAAGTTGGTTAATAGTTGAGTTAATCATGATGCGCCCTCAAGGTTTTACTAAAAAAAATTATGTCCCTGGTAATAATATAATCCAAACTTCCGAATATGTAAGTTATTTTTTTTCTGTATACACATATACTCTTGACCGATTGATTAAAAAAGATTATAGGAATCCTGAGTAAGCATCGGATCTATTTTCGGATTTTGAAACGCAGCAGATGTTCCAGGCTAACAGGCGGCGGGTTTGCTACAAAGCTGCATTCACGAATCAGACATCAGTGTCTGATTCGTGAATGCTGAATGCTTGGCCGCCAGCCAAATTTCTGGCGAGAAACCGGGTATATCGATTCAATTGCTGAGCCTGCAAAGGACATATTCAGGAGTCCGACTGTTCAACTATTGCCCGTTTGGTAAGTACCGAACAGCAATTCTAAGGCGAGGGATTGCGCGGCCGGCATTTGCCCGAAACAAAATACATAAGGAATACTGGGAGGCAAATGTGGTAAAAATTGCTCTAAAACGTAGGGACTGCCGTAAATTAGCACAGCTTGCAGTTCTCCGGTGCTTAATAATTTCTTAAACCAATCTCTAGCTGCTTGGGTTAAATCGGCACTGCCTCGGAAACAATTACCGCGAATAAAAATTTGTAGCAGTGTCGGAGAAAAATGCTCTGAACTTGAATTATGGGCGATCGCACCTGTGCGATCGTCAATTAGTTGCAATTCGTAACCCAACTCTTCGGGCCGGGCGATCGCCGGAGTGTGTTTTCCCAAAAACTCGCAACCCAAAACATCATCTACAATAATCAAATTCCGCAAAAACTGGTTTTCTGAGGGTTTTTTCGCTATTAAAGGTAGATTTCCCCCAAACTTTAAAGAATCTCGCAAAATATCGGCAGCCGTTGCCCTTGCTTCGGGATTTGCCAGCAAACCTAAGTCGCCGGAACTCTCCCCCTTAACAAAGAGGGGCTGGGCGGGGTCGAATTTAGGATTTGTGGCTGTGGGATCGATCGACAAACCTACCTTAATTTTCGCCTGCCAAATTCGCTTGACAGATTCCTTGATTTGTGATAATGAAATCCGTCCTTGAGTGACAGCTTCGCAGACAGCCAAAATCGCCCCTTCCGGGTCAAGCGGCATCAGCAAAATATCAGCACCAGCCTCAGCCGCCAAAACAGCAGCCTCGTTATGGCCGTACTTATTGGCGATCGCGCCCATCACCAAAGCATCAGTCACGATCAAACCTTCAAATCCCAACTCTTCTCGCAGCTTCCCGATCAAAATTTTGCGAGAAAGAGTAGCAGGAAACTCGGAATCCCAAGCCGGAATCAGCAAATGAGCGCTCATCACAGCATCGACTCCGCTGGCGATCGCCCGGACAAAAGGAGGCAACTCAACCTCGGTCAATCTCGCTGGCGAATGCGGCAAAACCGGCAATTCCAAGTGAGAATCAACCGCCGTATCTCCGTGGCCGGGAAAATGCTTAGCTGTTGTCAAAACCGGGTGTTCGCCTGCGCCGCGAATAAAAGCACTGGCTAATTTGCCAACAATTTCCGGCGTTTCGCCAAAAGCGCGGACGTTAATCACGGGATTGTCGGGATTGTTGTTCACATCAACCACCGGTGCGAGAATCCAATTAAGACCGATCGCCCTAGCTTCGATCGCAGTCACAGCGCCCATTTGTTCAGCATAGCGATCGGCCGCCGCTGCATCGTGCCGCGCAATTTCGGCAATAGCCATCGGTGGCCCGAACCAAGTCGCCCCGGCGAAGCGCTGGCCGACACCTTCCTCAATATCAGCCGCCAGCAGCAGCGGAAATTTTGCCCAAGACTGCAATTGGTGCGATCGAACCGCCAACTCAGCAGCACTTCCCCCCACCAAAATCACCCCGCCCACGCCCAACTTTTCCAGATAATAGCGGAGTTTGCTAGCCGTTGGTTCCCATTCGGGATAGCGAATTTGGTGGTCGAACAAGCAGCCGGAAGCCCGCACTACGAACATCTGGGCTACCAATTCGGGCAAGGAAAGATTGTCTATCATGAATTTGTCAGTTGTCAGTTGTCAGTTGTCAGTTGGCGGTTGTCAGTTGTCAGTTGGCGGTTGACTAGCTTCAGATACTAATCCTCGTCTGTTTTCAAATCATCATCATCATCATTTTCATTGCCATCCGCCAATTCTTCGTCATCAAACATACCGGGTTTGCGATCGGCAGAAAGCTGATTTAGCAGTATCAGCATTTTATCCCCGCGTTCTAGGGAACGGTCTTCGAGAAATATCACTTCCGGCGTCCGGCGCAGTTGCACCCGTTGGCCTAACTGGTTGCGGACATAGCTAGTTGCCGATTTCAAACCTTCCATAGTCTCGGCCTTTGCCTCATCAGTACCGTAAATGCTGACAAAGATTTTGGTATGCTGAAGGTCTCCCGAAACAATTACATCGGTAACGCTAACCATACCTGCACCTACCCGATCGTCCTTAATGCCGTTCAGCAGCATCAGGCTAACTTCCCGCTTAATCATTGAAGCTACGCGCTCAATGCGACGACTTGTAGCCATACCAACTATCCCCTACTTTTAGATCGGCCGTTTTCATCCCAATTGACAATTGTAGCGCGATCGGTCAGGGGTGTTACGGGCGATCGTCCGAGTTAGGGGTGAGACACAGCTTAGAGGAAAAAAATGTTTGATAACCGGTGTGGTGAATATATAGCTAATATAGAGACCTAGAGTGAGATACAGCTTAGAGGGAAAAAATGTTTGATTGGATTGTCAAAACCGTAGCCGATGCTTCAGGGCTAAGTAACCAGCTAAAGATAGCTGAATGGGCAAGATTGAACAGGACTAACCCTTTCGACATGGGAGCCAAAAACTACCAACGATGTGTTTATGACTTAGGGTTAGGGGGAAAATATCATGAACTTGAATATAACGAAGATGGCAGCCTAAAATATCAATGATTTTGCCGTAATTCCCTCGATCGTGCTTCATGATTCCATTGTAATATCCATTCCTAATTAATCAATTAAACACAAATATTCCTTTCCCATCCGCCCCTTGGGGAATGAAATTTGTTCGATTTTATAGAATAAATCCAACCTTGTAAAACTCCATAACATTGGAGAGATAGTAAGATAATTAAATCCATCCGCGTATCCGTGTTAAAATTCCTTTATCGCCGTGTTTTTTTAGGGCGCAAAACTCATGGAAAAAGAATTTACTGTCGGTCAAAAAGTCCGAGTTGTGGCGATGCCGCCCTACGTGAAAACTGCTGAACCGATGCCGATGCTGCGGCCTGCAAATTTAATTGCGATCGGCGCTGAGGGTGTTGTACTCGATCGGCGTCCCGGCAATTATTGGGGCATTCGCTTTGAAAAAGGTGCTTTTCTGTTAGACAGTCAGTACATAGAAGCAGTTGACAGTTGATAGTTGGCAGTTGGTAGTTGGCAGTTGTTAGTTGGCAGTTGTTAGTTGTTAGTTGTTAGTTGGCAGTAGGGGCGGTGGATGGTGCGTGCCCGCCCTCTTAGTTATTATTTGGCAGTTATTATTTGGCAGTTGTTAGTTGGTAGTTGTTATTGGGAATTGGGAATTGATATCGTTTCCGGTTGCATCGGAATGATTTAACCGCAGAGAACACAGAGGACACAGAGAGAGAGAATAGAGATATGAATAATTCCGATACTACCGGATTTGATATGATATCACAATTAAAATCTGCCTTTTCCTTTTTGCCTTTTGCTTCTTTTCTAGACTTATTGCATAAATCTTTATTTAATTGATATGTCAACTGCAGATGCCAGGCAAATTAAGACTGATAGACGCAGATAATATAAAAAAATGATCTCGAATGAATGTATAGCCTTTCTCAAAAAAGTGAGGTATGCCCTATGCCCTATGCCCTATGCCCTATGCCCTATGCCCTATGCCCGACATTACCTCATCTTTCGCTTGAAAGGCTATAATAGGTGTTCATTACATCCGTTAAATTTGCTAAAAAATTTGTTGCCAAACTTCCATTTTTAAGAAGCTAACTTTGCTTCCAAAGTTAGAGGATTAACCTGAAAATCTTCCAATACTTCCTCTATATGAGGAGATGTAAAGTTACAGGGTTGGGGTTTTCCCAAGAAATAACCTTGAGCGTAATCTACCCCAAGTTCCTTGATCTTATCCATAATCGCTTGATTTTCGACATACTCGGCAATAGTTTTAATTCCCATGACGTGAGCAATTTTGGTGATAGCTTCCACCATTGCGATATCAATAGGATTATCTGTGATATTTTTAATAAAATTACCATCAATTTTGATATAATCAACGGGCAAGCTTTTCAGGTAAGCAAAGGAAGACATCCCGCTGCCGAAGTCGTCTAAGGCAAACTTGCAGCCGAGTTCTTTGAGTTTCCAAATTAAGCTTGCTGCTTTGCTGAGATTGGCGATCGCCACAGTTTCGGTAATTTCAAAGCAAATTATTTGTGGCGGTATTTGATGGATAGAAAACTGCTCCTGAATAAACTCGATCAACTTTTCTTGGTTGATGCTGTCGCCAGAAAGGTTGATTGCATAAAGGGTGGGATATTTGCCAAAGGAGGATTGTGAATTAGAGTGGGGAGATCCAGCAGGTAAGGTAACAATTCGAGCGCTTTCTGCTTCTGGGTTTTGGACTAATAAATTGGCTGTAAATAATTGAGATAAGTTGCTAAATAAAGTGCGAATTACCCAGCGATCGATCGCCTGCATCAAGTTGTAGCGTTCGGCGGCGGGAATAAACGCCATCGGCGACACTAACTGACCGTTTGCAAGCTGGAGGCGCAGCAGGATTTCGCAGTGGATGCCGGTGGCTGACGGGTTGAGCAAATGTACGATCGGCTGAGAGTACAAGCGCAAGCGATTCTCTTCTAAAGCTTGATTAATTTGCACTACCCACTGGGTTTCGCCGTGCTGTTTGATTAATTCCCGATCGCCCGATCGATAAATCTGCACCCGGTTGCGGCCTTTATTTTTAGCAGCATAGCAGGCTAGATCGACCGCGCTCAACACCGCAGATGTCGATGTTGTTTTGCGATTAATTGCCACCAAACCGATACTAACGCCGATCGAAAAAGTTTTGTCCTGCCACCCAAACCGGAATTTTTGAATGCTTTGCAGCAGCAATTTTGCAACATCTAAGCCCTGTTCTGGGGGGCAATTGTACAGGAGTACAGCAAACTCATCGCCGCCGAGACGCGCCAAAATATCGGTTTTGCGGATATTGCTTTTAAATAGCTGGCTGACTTGGCGGAGCAGTTCGTCGCCTGCAACGTGACCTGCTGTGTCGTTAACTATTTTGAAGCGATCGAGATCGAGGTAAAGCATTACGTGTTCTTCGCCGTAACCTTGAGCGCTGTGCAGGGCGTGTTCTAGCTGATATTCAAATTCGCGGCGGTTGACCAATTGCGTCAAGGGGTCGTGAGTTGCCTGCCAGGTTAGCTGCCGCGCTTGAGTTCGCACTTGGGTGACATCTCGGAACACAACGACGGCCCCGATAATTTGGTCGTTGCTGGCGTGGATGGGGGCGACGCAGTGGTCGATCGCAAATTCGCGGTTGTGGCGAGCAATCAGCAAGCTGTTGTTTCCTTGGTCAACGATTCGACCTTCGTACAAAGCGATTTCGGCGATATTTTCGATCGGCATCCGGGTAGTTTCGTCAACTATTCTCAGCACGCTGGCGAGGGGCAAACCTCTTGCTTCCGAGGTTGACCAACCGGTGAGTTGTTCAGCAACTGGATTGAGGGTAGAAATGCAGCCGTTGCTGTCAGTAGCAATTACGGCATCGCCGATCGATTGTAGAGTAACTTGAGCGAGTTCTTTTTCCTCAAAAAATGCTTGTTCCATGCGCTTGCGATCGCTAATATCTCGCTGCACGGATATCCAGTGGGTGACTTTCCCCAACTCGTCAGCAACGGGTACGCTGTTAAGTTCCACCCAATAAGTAGAACCGTCTTTGCGGTAGTTGATCAATTCCAAGCGCAGCGGTTCAAGGCGAGAGAAAGCGCGGCGAATTTTGGCAACTTGAGCGCCGTCGCTGTCGGGCCCGCGCAGACAACTGGGTGTTTGGCCGATAATTTCTTCGGGCTGATAGCCGGTCATTTGGGTAAAAGCTTCGTTGACGTATATGATGGCGGGATCGGAGATATCGCTGTTTCCCGCATCCATAATCACGATCGCATCGTTAGCGTTAACTACGGCCGATTCTAGGAGTTGCAGCCGCACCTCGGCCTGCTGGCGGGTAGCGATTTCCGTTTCCAGCCGGCTGTTAGTCAAGCTGAGGGAGACAATCGCTTTTTGCAATTCGCTAGTTTGTTGTGCGACTAAATCGTGCAGCAGATCGATCGCCCCGGACATTTCCATCGGATCGAGCACGCGCAGCAAGCTACTTTGAGTAACTATTCCCAACAGTTCTCCGCGTTCGCCCCTTACTAGCAACCTGCGGACTAAACGCTGCTGCATTTCCTGATGAGCTACCCACAGCGAGTCTTCTGGCTTGAGACTAAATAAGGGGCTACTCATCACTGTGAGGGCGATCGTTTGCGACAAATCTATATCTAAAGCTTGAAATTCCACAATATCCCGTTCTGTGACGATACCTACGGGAATTGGGAACGGCAAATTCATCGATAACTCTCTGGATTCTGTAATTACCACGCAGCTAACGCGGTGCTGCGCCATCAACTCAGCTAAACTCAGAACAGACGCTGAGCGAGGCGCTTGAATCACTTCTGCGGTCATTACTTCTTTGACGCTGTGCATTTTTAAGATATTTGCCGGTTGCACCATTGCTTGGCGAATACTTTCGGGGGTAATTACTCCTAGGAGTTGACCGCTGCGATCTAATACTGGCAGGTGGTGAATTTTATGTTGGCTAAGCAGAATTAGGGCGCTAAAAATGTCTCGATCTTCATCATTTGTCAGCGTTGCCGTCGGCTGTCGCATCACTTCTGCGATCGTAACATTTTTTAAATTTTTGCCGGAAGCAATCAAATCGACGAGATCTCTCTCGGTAAAAATTCCTTGTAATTGACAATTTTGAGCAGATTGCCAGTTTGATTTTTCTAGAGATGTTTGCACCACAAAGACGCAGATCCCTCTGGCATCTCTGAGGATGTTTGAGGTGTGCGGATCGGCAATTTCTGTTAGCTGCTGGTAGAGATTGGTTGTGGGAATATCTGCGTTTAGAGGACAAGTCGGGCGCTGTTGGCCCATGAGCGTAATTACTTCTGCTAATGGGGTATCTGGCCCAACTGTCAAGGGGGAGCGGTCAATTACTCGATCTAAAGTCGGCAGATACTTGGAGGAATCGTTTTTGAACATATTTAATAGATTTTTGCGATCGCGCTGGCTCTGCGACATTCCAAAAAAGCCCTGCTTTCCAAGCACTAGCTGGAGTTTTACAGCGCTGCTGAGACAGCATAAAAATTTCTTGTAAAAAATGCACCTGTTGTTTTGCCCGGTAGCAGGCCGGTGACGGCTCTAGCTCTACCTACAAAGTTATAAGCCGATCTTTATTTTAAGTTAAATTTTGAGTCTCGTGACACTTTTATTAAAAATAGTGTGTTGGTTTTGATTTTTTTGGCGATCGAGTTACCTGCTACAACGATCGATCGCGTTATCAATCAGATCCTTCTTTAGAAAGACACATTTACGGACGATTTTGGCTAATATAGAATATGTTACTACAAAAAAGCATTGTCTTAAAGTTTGGCATTGTTAAGTTTTGCGACATTAAATTTTGCGAGCTTTAGGAAACCATCTGTGCGCTGTCAGAGGCAATCGATATCACAGTAGATATGTGATTTAGATTGCAAGTTGCGAAAACAACCGTGGTAAAATTGTAGATATAAACAGTAGAACTTAAACACATAATAGGCAGAGGAAAAAAATATGAAACGCCATCTATTAACCGCAACTCTTTTAATTGCTCCCTTACTGTTCGCCGGCCCAACCCGTGCCGAAAATCCGGCTCAAGTAAAACAGTTACTGTCAACCGGCCAATGTTTTCAGTGCGACTTGTCTGGAGCAGATTTGACCGGGGCTCATTTAATTGGTGCAGATTTGAGAGAAGCAAATTTGCAAGGTGCTAACCTCTATCGCGCTAACCTCGAAGGTGCTGACTTGACGGCGGCTAACTTGACTGGTGCTAACTTAACCGCAGTTTTCTTGACTAACGCCAGTTTAAATGATGCAGACCTCGATCGGGCAAATCTGACCGCAGCCATCATCAACACCGCCGACGTATCCGGTGCATCAATGGAAGATATGACCATTACTGATGCCAAAATCTACAATACCAAAATCGGTGTCGGCGGCAGCTACGACCAGTAAACTCTTTTTAAAGAAAGAATGCAAAGCACCCTTTTCCAGTTAAAAAACCCGGTTTCTCCCCAGAAACCGGGTTTTTAATTGATACGTCCTATTTGAACCCAGGTGCTAAATTAAAATTAGTATTGCTTTAATGCTCATAATCTTAATTCAAGTTGTCAAATACAGCCATGTCCAAACGACTCACCATTGCCCAAGCACAGCAGCAGCTTCCCAACCTACTTCAAGAACTCACCGATCAGCCGATCGTGATCACTCAAGATGGTGTTCCCGTTATGGCGGCAATCAGCTACAACTATTTGACTGAACTCCTCGAAACCTTGGATATTCTCACCGATATTGAATTCGTTACCAAACTTCGCCAAAGCATCACCCAAGCAGACGAAGGCAAAACTGTTTCCTGGGAAAATGCTAAGGCAAAACTGGGACTATGAAAGGCGAAGCAAATTCAATCGAATACGAAATCCAACTTACGCCGTTGGCCCTGGAAATGTTGGCGGAAGTCAAAGATAGACGAGAACAGGAGAAACTGCGCGATCGCATCGATAAACTCAAAATTGAACCAGAGAAGCAAGGCAAAGCGCTTGTTGATAACTTATCTGGATTTCGCAGTATCCGAGCCGTTGGACAGCGCTATCGCATTGTTTACAAAGTCGAGCAAGAGCGAGTTATGGTTGTTGTTGTAGGACTGGGGAGACGTAAAGATGGTGACAAAAAAGACATTTACTCTATCCTAGAAAAACTTTCAGATATATAGCCTTTCTCGTAAAGGTGAGGTATGTCCGACATAGGGCATAGGGCATAGGCCTCCGTGGGCATAGAGCATAGGCCACCGTGGGCATACCTCATCTTTCTGAGAACCGCTATATAACAGAATTACCTCCCAATCCATAAGTCCTGAGTTAGAAATGGGGCAACCTGTGTTGCCACATTTCTCCTAGAACCCCAAATCCACAGCAATTCGGTGCGCGCAAGCAAAGCCAGAAAACGCCACCGCATTTAAACCCTGTCCCGGAAACGTACTGTCGCCCACACAATACAAACCAGGCATAGAAGTTCGATTAAACGGCATTCCCAACAAACCCATTAACTTCTGTCGCGGAATCGGCCCGTAAGTTCCGTCTTCGCGGCCCAAAAAGCGGCGGTGAGAACGCGCAGTCCCCACTTCCATATAATCCAAACCAGCATCTAAACCGGGAAAAATTGTTTCTAATCTGTCAATAATTCTCCCCGCAGCCTCTTCTTTTTTCTCCTCGTATTCCTGCGCCGCCAGTCCTTCCCACTCTTCCATCCAACTCGAAGTAAAAGCGTGAACGATGTGATATCCTGCCGGAGCTAAATCCGGGTCTAGCACGGTCGGAATTGAGACTAAAATAGTTCCCTCCGGCGCTTCCATTTTGTCCCAAGCTTCTAACAAAATGTGGTGGCAGGCAGTACCGGCAGGGATGGCGCTTGCTTCCACTCCCAAATGTAAACTCAGGAAACTCGGTGCTTTTTGATAGCGCTGCTGCCATTTCTTCTCGCTAGCTGGCATCTCTTCTGCAGGCAGCAATTTTTCAAAAGTATCCCAGCGCGTGGCGTTAGAAACTATTCGCTTGGCGCGGTAAACTTCGCCCGTTGCGAGTTCGACTCCGACAGCGCGGCCGTTTTCTGTGATAATTTTTTTTGCTTTAGCTTTGTATTGAATTTTCCCGCCGCATTTTTCTAATCCTTCGACCAATTTTTGGGCAATTTGACCGACTCCGCCTTTGGGATAATTTATGCCGCCGTAATGTCTGTCGGAAAATACCATTCCGGCGTTAATCATCGGTGTTAAGTCTGCAGGTACTACAGACCAGTAGTAGCATTCCATGTCGATAAATTTTAGTAAAGTCGGGTCTTTTATGTAGCGCCGCGCAATGTCGCCAGTATTTTGAGGCAAATATTTTACTAATCCCAAACAGGCTAAAGGATTTTGAAAGAAGACTCGCACCAGATATCCGGGTTCTTCTAGGGATAGCAATTCCATGCCGTTGAGGCAGTTGAAGACGTTCCAGCATTCGCCATAAAATTTCTGGATTCCTTGGCGTTCGTGGGGGAACCTGTCGGTTAATTCTTGCAAGTATTTCTCATAAGGCTGGGGTACTTCCAAATCCAAGCCGTCGGGTAGGTGATAGTGAAGCTGCACGGGGTCGGGAATTGTTTCTAGGGTGACGTTGACTGCTTTGAGGGCGCGGGTGAGGAGGTTAGTGGTGCCGCGCTGTCCGAATCCAAATATCATGGAGGCTCCGACATCAAATCTGTAGCCTTCTCGATCGAAATATCCAGCACTACCGCCGGGAATTGTGTAGCTTTCGAGCACCAAAACTTTGGCTTTCTTGGCTGCTAGCTGGGTGGCTGTCACGAGTCCGCCAATGCCGGAACCGATGACTATCACATCAAATTCTTGCTCTGTAGGGCCGGAGTTGGGAGAGAATAACTGGGATTGAGTAGGAGCTGACATTAGGTTAAAAATCTTAATATTGAGATAATTTTACAGTCGATCGCCCTTCCTGAACTCTTGCCTCTGCGATTTTCCCTCTACCTCTGGTGTGTCAGCCTGTTCTAACCTATAGCTTCTAGCTTCTAGCTTCTAGCTTCGGATGCCTTCTTGTGTCTTCCCTCTTCCTTCTTCCCTCTTCCTTCTTCCCTCTTCCCTCTTCCCTCTTCCCTCTTCCTTCGGATGCCTTCTTCCCTCTTCCTTCTTCCGACGGACTTACGTCCGTTACATAATCCGTTACATCCGTTACATAATCCGTTGCCGAACTTCCCTCTTTCTTCTTCCTTCGGATGCCTTCTTCCTTCGCAAGGCTTCTGGCTTCCCAAAAAAAATGCGGGAACAGTCTACCATTGCCGACTGCCCCCGTCTGCCGATCCTTTGAGAGGAGAACACTAAAAATCACTATAGCCTTGTTGCTAATTAATGTCAACACTATTAGAAAAATATTTCAATAAGTTGGCGGCGGTCGGCAAACCAAGCCAGTTGTAGGATTTGAGATGTTCCATTTTCGATTTGAGATTTTCGATTAAAGATTGTGATAAGTTGCACAGAGCGATCGTTAGCGAAGCCCGCCCCTACGGGGGCTACGCCAACGAAAACGATCGCTCTGTGCATAAAATCCCTGAAACCTAGCAATCTCGGCAATTTCCTCATGTCCCTGCAACTGCGCGTTTACGTTCCTCCACATCCGTTAATCAAACACTGGCTGGCTGTCGCCCGCGACGCGGCCACCCCATCGGTACTTTTTCGTTCTGCGATGACAGAATTGGGAAGGTGGCTGGCCTACGAGGCAATTCGAGATTGGCTGCCGACTGTGGAGACAACGGTGCAGACACCTTTGGCACAATGTCCGGCGACGTTTATTAACCCGGAAGCTCCGTTAGTTGTGGTACCGATTTTGCGGGCGGGTTTGTCGCTGCTGGAAGGAATTCAGACGGTGGTGCCGCTGGCTTCGGTTTACCATCTGGGGATGGCGAGGAATGAGGAGACGCTGCAACCGAGTTGTTATCTGAATAAATTGCCGGCGCAGTTTAATCCCCAAACGCGGGTGATAATTAGCGAGCCGATGCTGGCGACTGGTGGTACGATTGGGGCGACTATGCGGGAGTTGACTTCGCGGGGAATTGATCCGAGCTTGATTCGGATTATTTCTGTGGTGGTTGCTCCTCCAGCTTTGAAGATGCTGAGTGCAGAGTACCCGAATTTGATTATTTACACGGCGACGATCGACGAAACAGTCAACGAACAGGGTTTTATTGTACCTGGTTTGGGTGATGCGGGCGATCGAACTTACGGCACCTAATACAATTTTAGATTTTGGATTGTGGATTGTGGATTGTGGATTTTTGATTGAAAAATTGATTCCACAGATAAATCTCGCGGTTGTATCATTTTTCCTAAATCGTGCAACTGTAGGGAAGCGTCATATCATGTGCGATCGATTACTATAACAAAAACGGATCGCCCGTGCCGAATGCGAGTCCGCAACGCAAGAGCGGACACTGACTGACGTACTACGAACCTTACTGATTGCGGTCAATTCACCGGACATGAGATTAAACCCATATCCAGTGAATCATCCCCAATTCTTCAATCTAAAATCTAAAATTGTCTGGTTCGATTTGTGCGTATTTAGGCGCGGTGAGTGGTTTCTGGAATTAGTTTCTGGAAACTCCGGTAAAAAAGATTACCCGGGCGCAAGTAAAATCAGGCACAGAGAAAGTTAAGATTAAAACTAGAAGTCAAAAATAAATAGCGTTTAGCACTCATTGCCCGTGAAACTTGATTCTTTACCGCCAAGCTTGTCTGGTTCTGACTCACCCACCCCCAATTCCGACTTGCCACAACACCTACAAACACAAATAATAGAGGCTTCTAAGAGTTGTGCTGCTTTAACCCCGGAGCAGGTTGAACTCTCAGTGAGTACAAATGCCGATATTTGTCAGGAAGAAAAAGGACTGAAGCCCAACCACTGGGCAATTTTTGCTTCGACGTTTGGAACTATTTTTTTTGCTGAAATTGGAGACAAAACTCAGCTCGCGATTTTGCTGATGACGGCTGAATCTCGGAATCCTTGGATTGTTTTTGCGGGTGCGGGTTCGGCTTTGATAGCAACCAGTTTGCTGGGGGTTTTGCTGGGAAGGTGGCTGGCTAGTCGGATTGCTCCGAAAACTTTGGAGAGAGCTGCTGGGGTGATTTTGCTGCTGATTGCGGCGGCTTTGCTGTGGGAAGTGCTGGGATAAACGATTTGAGATTTTAGATTTTAGAAATGGTAATTATATCATGTCAGGTTGCACTCATACATGATGTTAACTGTTAACTGTTAACAGTCAGCAGTCAACAGTCAGCAGTCAACAGTCAACAGTCAACAGTCAACAGTCAACAGTGAATTTACTATTCCGATGAAGAGAGGATTTGATATTACTGATTGGGTGGGGATAAGTTGCAAGAAACCTGGTTTCTGGCTGCATCTTTGGGTGAAACCGAAGATTTTGGAGAGAAACCTGGTTTCTGGGAGCCTGTGGGTAAGTCTACAAATTCAATCGGTGCGCGTTGTGCGCCCTACAAATTCATAACTAAAAAATAAACATGGATTGGCAACTTTTAGGAATAACTTTTATGACGGTGTTTTTGTCAGAATTGGGTGACAAAAGTCAATTAGCTACGATCGCCCTTGGTAGCAGTTCTAACTCGCCTAGGGCTGTATTTTTCGGCACTGCGTCGGCGCTGTTGCTGGCTAGTTTAATCGGTGTTTTGGTTGGACAAGGTACGGCGGAGGTGTTACCGGAACAATTGGTAAAGACGATCGCGGCGATCGGATTTGCGGTAATGGGCTTGCGGTTGCTGTGGCCAAAATCTGATGAGGCGGAAGCTTCCGAGTAGGATTGACTGAAATATAGCCTTTTTCAGAAAGATGAGGTAGTATGCGGCATTGGCCAAACAGGGCGAGCGCGAAGCGGAGGGATTGGGCCTTGGGCATCGGGCATTGGGCATACCTCACCACGCTTGATAACCGCTATATATCAAGATGGCTAAAATTTCCAAAAATTAACGGCGGGTGTGAATTCACGCCCGCCGCTAATTTTTGAGTTTTTTATCAACTCAACCTCTGAGGATTGTGTCGGTTAAACTTGGTTTTGGTAGCACCAGCCCACTAAGGTAGCGCCGAGGGTCAACTTCGCAGCTTCTAAGACAAAATATCCTTGGTGCAGTAAATTCATTCCGGCGGGGACTTCTGCTGCTGAATCGAACAGATTTAGCTGCATTCCCAAGGCGCTCATTTGAGGTGTGAGGCTGTAGGTGTCAATTAGGGCGATCGCCAGAAGTACCAATGATAATATGATTGCTGTGCGACTGCGCTTGCCGAAGTCACCGAATAAATTGCTCAAAACCATCAAACCCGTTGCTACCACGCCCGAACAGATCAACTCAACGCGGTTGAATCCCCAGAACATCATATTTCCGGCTGTTGCAAACTCAGGAGATGTCATCATTCCCGATACAAACAGGCTGGGCATAATTACTAAATCCATAATCAGGCTAGCGCTGAGCCAGAAAATTAGGGCTACCATGACAATTGCTTGCCAGCGCGGTTTGATTGATTCCACTCTTGATGTTGTAATAGCTGTCATATAATTAGACCCTCTAAAATTTTTTTCTGCCTTTTCTAGAGTTTAACTAACTTTTCTAGAAAATCGTGTTAAGTATTTTTAAATGAATGGTAACTTTTTTAACTGACTTAGAAGAATTGTTAAGCTGGCGGGAAAATGTTCGATCGCGCGATCGAGCATTTGTAATTTTAGGCGCAACCGCAGCGGATTGTTTTATAGATAATTAACGGCTAAAAGCTGAGGCACGCTACTAATTTAGTCCGTTGTAGGGTGGTGCGTCAGCGGGGATTGTTCGATCGATATATTGACCGCTCAAAGCTGAGACACCCTATTAATTTACCACTAATTGCTAACTCCATCGACCTACAATCTGCTGTATATGCCTAAATTGAAATTTCAACTATCATCTTGGCTTCCCCGTCTCCCCACTCAAGTCTGGATTCTCGCCGCAGGCAGATTCCTCTCCCAAAGCGGCACCGGTTTTACTTTATTTTATGCGCCGATCTTTTTTGTCGATCGCGTCGGTTTATCTGCAACTGCTGTTGGTATCGGTTTGGGTATCGGTTCAATTGCGGGAATATTCGGCCGCGTTTTGGGCGGTTCTTTTTGCGATTCTAAATTTTGGGGAAGGCGGCGAACTTTATTGCTGGCGACAATGATTGCGGCTGTGGCTTCTTTTGTACTGGCGGCAACTAATAATTTCGGCGGCTTAGTTGCAGGAAATGTACTGATGGGTTTTGGCGTGGGTTTGTATTGGCCTCCAACGGAGACAATGGTGGCGGATTTAACGGAGGGCGATCGGCGACAGGAGGCTTTTGCTTTGACGCGGCTTGCTGATAATTTGGGTTTGCAAGTTGGGATTATTTTTGGCGGTGTTTTGATTGCGGTAACGGGGAATTATCGATCGCTCTTTATTATCGACGGTATCTCGTTTATAGTGCTGTTTGCGGTGGTGGCGATCGCGATTTCAGAAACCTATAAACCTTCTACTGCAACAGATGCAAGCCCAAAAAATCTCAAAAATGGCTGGATGGTGGCGTTGAACGATCGCACTTTGCTAGTATATGCCTCGGTAAATATTTTGTTCACTCTCTACATTTCCCAAATTCAAACCACAATGCCGCTGTATTTTAGTAAGTTTGTGCAGGTGGGGACATCGGGAGGAGGCTTTTCTACAGGTACAATTACCGTTTTGTTTGCTTTTAGTACATTTTTAACGGTAGCTTTGCAACTGCCGATTGTGAAAGCTTTGAGGGGGTTTTCCCATCCAAAAGCTTTGATGATTTCGGCGCTGCTGTGGGGAATGGGATTTATCGCGATCGGCTTGACGGGAATGGCAGCAACTGGCAATCTATTTTTAGCTGTTTTAGGCTTGAGCTTTTTGTCCTTAGCGACAGTTGCTTATACGCCTTTTGCTTCGGCTTTGGTGGTGGATTTAGCGCCGGATTCTTTGCGGGGCGTGTATTTGGCGCTTAATTCTCAGTGTTGGGCGATCGGCTATTTAATCGGGCCGCCGCTGGGCGGTTTCGCCTTGGATCAGGGTAAATTGGGGGCGGATAATTTTTGGTTGGGTTTGGCTGTTAGCGTGATATTGGCGATCGCGATTTTGCGAAAGCTCGATCCCATGTTGAAAGAAAAAATTATTGCAAAAAAACAACTTTTGTGATATGTCAACTAGACAAATAAATAAATTGCCAAAAATGCCGATCGCCCTCAAATTGCGATCGGCATTTTTGGCATACACACCCGAACCAAGAAACCGGATTTTGGAACCGAAATAGAAAGTTTTAAGCAAATATTGTGCCGAAAAACCCGGTAGAGCGATCGTCGCCCCTGCTTCCGCAAACTAAAGCAATTATTTTATACAAAGTCGCCTCCGTACACAGTCTATCTGTATAGTAACTCGGCGCACCTGAACCCCTACCAAGAGCACAGCGACACCATTTTTGCATAATCTATTACAGAACTTATTAAAGATATAAAAAATCTAAAAGTCATGAATTTAAAACTTGTGGATTTGGCTACCAAATAGATTTACAATCGCTAGAAAGCTACTAGCAATTTTAGAATTTCTTGGTGAGGAGTCGCAATGAAAACACATTTACTATTTAGTGCCGGCGGAGCAGGTTTACTGTATCTACTTGTTGGTTCTTTACCATTGGCAGCCATGCCACCGATTGCAGATCGAGAAACATTAAGCACTCAAGACTTCAAAGAGTCAGATGATAAAATTAGCCTGAATACAACTGTTGAAAATCCGCTCAAAATCCCTCAAACATCAGAATTCAAACAAATCGAGGAGCCACCAGTTGATAGTACCACATCAACAGCAGGGTAAACGCATCTAAATTAAGTTGACAAAAAATCATATTTGTGCGTGAGTCTTTTTCTGAAAAAATCTTTCTTAAAACTATTAAATCCGATGGAATTAACCCAGTAAAAATCGAGCTTTAAGAACTTCTGAATTCTCGAAGCTGAATCAATTTAGATCGGGAATCTGTTTGAGTTTTCGAGCGTTAACTGGCAGAGTTTAATATTTGGACTAAATAATTATTATCCATTCCCGCCAGATACCGCTTCATTTTTAAACTTCCTTTAAATCCTTTTTCTTGTTTCAGTAAATTGATGGCTAAACGACGTAGAAGAGCAAAGTTTTCAGGAGAATTATCTTTACGAATCCGACTCTTGTCTTCACAAAAAGTAACATCCAATGTCCAATGTAAGCTATTTTCAATACCCCAATGACTGCGAATTGCTTGAGAAATCTTCTCGGCATTACTGGCTAAACTACTTAAATAAAAGCGAACTTCTGTGGTTGTTTTATTCCACAAACGTCTTTCACTTACGATCATCACAACCGTTTTTAATCCAGTCCATAATGATTGATTATGAAGAGATGGAAGCTCTGAGACTGCCACGGTCCAAATTTGTCTTTTTTCAACTCGATGATGCCCGGCTTCTATTTGTTGATAATAGCTATGCTCTCTGCCACCAAACTCTTCTTTTTGAGCTAATTCAAACCAGGTTTTTACGTCTTCATGAAGAAGTTTTTGATTCCCTTTTAGCGCTAAAAGATAATCTCCTTTCTTCTTAATTATGAGCGCTGCTATTTCTTTCTGACATCCCAAAGCATC
>NZ_JADEWT010000025.1 GCF_015207505.1 Tychonema sp. LEGE 06208 | reverse complement strand
GATTTAGCGGATGGGTGGTTGGTGGGGCGGCGGTTAGTGGCGGATTTGGTCGCGGATTTAGCGGATGGGTGGTTGGTGGGGCGGCGGTTAGTGGCGGATTTGGTGATCTCCCACTAATCATCCGTTACATCCGTTACATCCGTTAAATCCGCTACAAAATTCGCTGCTAACCGCTTCCCCCTTTGCTACCAATCGATTATATCTGTTGAATCTTCCTCCTGGTTTTGGGGCCCAATGCTAGGAGGTAAGGGGAGTTCGACATCTGTTTCTTCGTATGTTCCTGAACTTCCCCTCATCCAGCCTCTGCCATTTGTTTTCGGCCGCCACAAGTATGGTTGAATGTGTTTTTGCCAACCTTGTACAGATTTTGGTGGAAGAATGCGGTGATATTCTAATTTGCTGCGACCAAAGTTGATAAATAAACCTACTTTCGCTCCTGTAGATGCTAAGTAAGCTATGATTTGAGCTTGGTCTTTATCGGTCATTGGATAATTTACGGCTTTATCCTCTACTACAATACATTCATTGACCCAATGGTCTAGATAGAGGATTCCCATCCAAACTTGACCGTCGTAAATTTGTCTGGGATATTCCATTTCTGTTGTAATACCGGATTCAAGCATTTCTGCATCAAATGCTCTTTGGTAATGTTTTTCTCTTAAACCTTTTTGTGTCCTCCGGTGTACTCTCATTGCACAGCCGATGATGCTGTATGTCAGATCCTGATGGGGAATATTGGGGTCTATCATGGTCGTAAAAATTTGGTAATTTAAACGATAATGGTTTCGTAATGCAGCGGTTAGTTGACAACCTATTATATGCGATCGCACGGAGTGGCTGTCAACAAGTTTGGGTTTGACCGCAGGCGTTTGCTTGCTAATCGCTATGTTTTCCCTCTTCTGAATTGGGGGTTGAATATTTAAGATCCGCCCAAGACAATTGCCTGCCTTCACTGCTGTTGCTTTCAAGTTCTTCTTTGAGTTTGGCAATATCTGCCGTATCATTTTTGGCAGAAGTGTTGGTTTGGGCGATCGCACTTTTGACTTGCTGAATGTTCTCAGTCGGATTTGCTTTAACAGCTTCCACCGCTGTTTTTAAGTTGCGTTGATAGTGGGCGTTACCAATAGCTTCATCCTGCGATCGCGAACTGGTTTCAAAACACTTGTCCAAATCGGCGTAAATACCTGTACGGCGAGGTTTTGTGTAGTATTGACGTTCTGTATCGAGGAGTTTAGCCATCAATTCCAGGTGCATTTTGTCATCGCTGCAAATTTCTTCAATCGCAGTCCATTCGTCGCTACCTAGGAGTTTTCTTTCGGCGGCGGGGCGAGAATCTTCAAAGGGTTCGCCCGTGACTTCTTCGTAAATGCGGGGCAAACTGTCGTCAAATTCGTGCTTTTGTTCCAACCAAATGCGGCGGATTTCGCTAAGTTCTTCCGGGGTAATTAAGGTAATGTCGCGCATTTCTTCGGGTGCGGTTTTGCGGATGTGGGTTTGTGCTTCCAAGACTCGTCTCAGCCAGTGTTCTCGCCAGAATTTGGTGTACGGGCCGGGGATGGGTTCGACGGAGGTTTTGTCGTCGCCCATGTTGCGTTCAAACAGTTCTACTCTACCGTAGATGCGTCTGAAGTCTCTTTTTGGGCGATCGTCTTTTATATCTAATTCGTTGCGAATATCGAGGAGTGGCTGCATCCATTCTTTTTCCTCATCATTTTGAATCATTGCCTCCATAGATTTATCTTGGCTTACCATTGTGCAAACCCAGCAGCCAAAGCGAGAAGTGCCGCAGCTAGGTGTAGAGGTATCGACAACTAAAGGACATTCATTGTCTGCTGTTGCACCTCGATACATGGTAAACAAATCTTTGTTGCTATTTTCCCAAGGATTCGGCCACTGATTCAGATAAATCCAGACTTCATCAGTCCGCCAATCCTCAATCGGACTATAAATTAGGGAATTAGGCAGACTAGGACTCTGATAAAGCAGAGATTTAATGGAGTTAGAACTATCATTTAAACGGTCACTCATTCGACCTATTTCATGTTTCTCCATTGAAACAGCGCGTTTAATGCTTTCAGCTTTGCGAGTACCCAATATCAGAATCACTTCCCCATTGATTCTCACCACATCACGAATGAACCGATTAGACGGAAGGATTTTCAGGCGTTCAGTACACCAGCGAAATCCATGTCTCGGCGCTGGGTAGCCTTTTCCCATCAAGTTTACCCAGAAAGTATCTTTAACATCTGGATAAAGCAGATGAGGCTCTATTGGTAGCTGTTGCTCTATAGCAGCAGACTTCATCTGTTTCAATGACTGACGTACCCAAGTAGAAACTATAGGGTTTTCTACCAGTGTATCGGTTGTGATAATATAAATTTTTTTTGTTCTTTTTTCTGCTGGTAATTCTGCTATTGCATACCAGATAAGCTGCACTACGGTAGTGCTGTCTTTTCCGCCAGAATATCCGACCACCCAAGGAATATCATCTAAACAATATAAATCTCTAATTTGTTGACTTAATTTTTTTATTTCTTCTACTAAATCCCTAACGGTACGGGGTGGAAAAAGTGGTAGCATTGTTTCTGTCATTTCTTCAAACTCAGTTACGTAATTAAGCTCTAAATACATTCACCCGATGCCAGTGTAGCGATTCAAGTCTTGGTAGATATTGGTCTAAAGTTGGCAGGAGAATAGTTTCACTATGAAAATCTTTCATAGTTCTGGCATTGGGGGATTCCTCTTCTAAATCATTAGCGACGATAATTCTGTAATTATCATCTATAGCAAACCAACCCTGGTCAAAAGCCCAATGATGATTTTTACACAATGATATCCCATTATTAATTTGATTGTCATAAAACTTTGAAAACGGCTTGATATGTGAGCCATCTACAATATTTTGAGTGAAATTCCTGATAACTTTTAATCTACAAAATGCACATTTGTAATCATACGTATGTACTACGGCTTTCCTAAAAATAGCATTTCTTACAGCCGATTTGGTTAAATAGAATCGAGGTTCTGCATCAATATTTCCTGCTAGGCCCGATATTTCTGTTTCTGCCTGAGCAACATTTTCAAAGTCTTGATTAACTTGCAAAATATCTCCAATATCATCCTTATTAGATGAAAACCAGACAGCTACCAGTGTATCTATTAATTCCGAGCGAGAATTTTGGTCTTGGAGTAAATTGAATAATTCATTATCCCAACTAGCGTATTCTACAGCTTCTCTTAGCTTGTTAGTTGTTTTAGGCTTTGAACCATTAAATCCAGACTTTAATGTTTTATGCCAGAAACCATCGCCTTCCAAGTGCCAAAATGGATAGTACAAACCACGATTGTGAGCTTCAGAACCTAAGATGTTCCAATATTTGTTAAATGTTTGAATCAAGTCGTCGGAAACATAAATTCGATTCTCCCTAATTATTCCTTGAGCAATTAGATCGATGATTGACAAGAGTAAGATTGGCTTATGATTAGCTTTACCACGTTGGCGCGTATTGTTTACATTAAGAGTGGCAAAACGTTGTCGATAGTACGCTAGATTTTTATTTTCGGACTCTTCTCCTGCAGTCATTTTTTCCTCCCACTATGATTAAATATAATCAGAGCTAAAATTTTACACTCTTTTCAAAAAAAGTTAAGAACCGCAAAGTAAGACCATAATGCAGAAACTAGAGAAGTTAAGCAGTGTCAGCAGACTAACAAGTAATTCTCTAGCCTAAACCGGAGATCATTATATCACTTTTGGGCTGCATCTGCGGTTCCCAAACCCAACCGATTTTTCAAATAATCAGTCATCCAACTAACACTAGCCCTCGACTTAGAAATTCCCCCTTTCAACAAAATCCCGCCCTCCCAATCAGGATTAGAAATCGACCAATCAACCTGCAGTAAAAGGCTCAAACGTTCCTCCCAACTCTCAGGAAAAACCGACAACAAAGCGGCCCCAACTTCCCCCAAACTCTCCAACACAACACTGTGACAGTGCACGCAATTCCGGCGCATTTCCCCCGCCGCAACTTGCTTTTGCAGAACTAATTGCCAATCGGGCATAAAACTGCTAACCGCATTCCAATAATTAACAGCCTGTTGTATTTGTTGAGCAAGTTCTTCCTCTTTTTTCTGTTTTGTAGTGCCAGAATGAGAGGGTTTTGTTTGTTTGCTGCTGTGAATGTTGGACAGCAAAGCCATGATAGCACGATCGATCGCACTTAGCGCAAACAATTTGGGCGATCGCCCATTCAAACTCCCCTTCTCCATCTCCGTCAAACACCGGAACACCTCAACCTGCTTAAAAACCGATTTTACAACCAAAGCGCGATCGCCTCGGTGGTTGTAAAGTACCCTTAGCGACGACTCCAAAGGAACTTGAAAACCGTTCAAATCAGCAAACTTTTGCTGCGAATTTTCCAACCCAATATCCAGAAACAAAATCAGCGCCACCGTCTCGTATCCCAACTGCGGATTTTCCTGCAAAGCCATCTCAAAAGCCGCCCTGCGATGCTGTCCGTCATTAATAGTAAATTTAGCATCCATCGGCACTCGCAAGCGACCGATTTTGCGTTCCTCCGCCTCATTTCCCACAGCTTCAAAAGTAATATCCGCATCAATCGAAGCGGCGATCGCCCCACAAGTATAATTCCCAGAATTATTGACCAAATAATCAGCAATTTCGGGAATTCTAGCTTTGTTAAGCGCGCGTTTCGCCCGCATAGACGGCGGCAAATCTTCAGATTCAAAGGGGAACAATTTCGGCAAAAAACGCACCGGACACATCGACACGTAATATTCGCGGCCCGCTTGAATTCCTCGGATGACCGGCAAAATGTATTCAAAGGAAGGAGTGGACATATTTTAGAATTGGGAATTGGGAATTGGGAATTGGGCATCGGGCATCGGGCATCGGGAATTGGGCATCGGCCAAACAGGGCATCGGGAATTAATATTTATTGACTTTTGGTCTGATTTGTGGTATTTGTCCGGGTTGTGGCAAGATAAATCAAGTATTTCACAAAACTTTTTAAAAAACAAGAGTTGACATCAATTTTAACCCATGATATTTTTGAAAAAATAGCGTAATTATATAAAAACTGCGAATGAATACCAACCCAGCGGCTGACCTCGCTAACCAATTTTTGGAAAAAGAACATCGCGAAAGGCAGGAAATCGCACTGTTATTAGATAATTATTTAGGAAAAGACGATCGCATTTTTGTACAAAAAACCCACATGGGAAACACCGAAGCCTACATCGGTTCAGTCACCCTAGAATGGTTAGATTCCCGCGTCCGTTTCGCCTCACAAATGCCGCTTTTCCGACAAAAATTTGACCTCAAAACTAACAACATTGTCCGCGACGACGAAACCATTGACGAAATTATCCAGCGCCCCTTGGATTGGTCGCGCCAAGCCCCACTAACTCAATATTTAGCAGCCAGAAAATCCCACAAATTCCCCGCAGTTTTAGTAGTCGTCAGTCCCCCCTGGGTAGACAATCCTCACGCGGAAGAATGGGATGAAAACGGCGTAGCAACTAAATCCGCTGCTGAATTTATATCCTTTGATAAAAACGGGAATTTAGGGCTGTTGGATGTTTCTCAAAAAGTCTCAATTTTTGCCTTAGACGGCCAGCACCGGCTGATGGGAGTTCAAGGTTTAATGAGTTTAATTAAAACCGGAATCCTGCAAAGATACAACAAAAATAAAAAACCTGTGGGCGCTGCAATTACTCTCGAAGATTTAGCCCAAGAGTATCAAATTGACCCCGACGAAGTACACACATTAGCTCACGAAAAAATCGGGATTGAGTTTATCCCGGCCGCTGTGGCTGGGGAAACCCGACAGCAAGCACAACGGCGCGTGCGATCGATCTTTGTACACGTTAACCTGATGGCGGTAACGCTGAGTCAGGGACAGCTAGCATTATTAAACGAAGACAACGGATTTGCGATTTGCGCCCGCAAAATTGCCGTCACCCATCCTTTATTAAAAGAGCAAGATAACAGAAATCCCCGCGTCAATTGGGACAGCGCCACAGTCGCCGCCAAATCCACTGTACTCACAACATTGCAAGCGCTGCAAGATATGTCGGAACGGTATTTAGAATACAAATTCCCCCATTGGAAGCCGGAAAAAAAAGGTTTAATTCCCATGCGTCCCGAAGATGATGAACTAAAAGAGGGAATTGAAGAGTTTAAGAAGTTGTTCGATAATTTAGCAACTTTACCTAGCTATCAAAGAATTGAAAGCAGCGAAGAAACCTTAGAATTGCGCCGATTTAGTTTTGAAAAGCCGGGGGGCGAGGGAAATATTTTGTTCCGTCCAGTCGGTCAAATTGCCTTAGCTAATGCTTTGGGAATTCTAGCATTTAGAAAGAAAATTTCGCTGAAATCTATTTTCGACAAACTCCGCAGATTCGATGTGGATGAAGGATTTAGCCATATGGACAATCCTGAGTCTGCGTGGTACGGGATTTTGTACGATCCGAATAAAAAGCGAGTGTTAGTTTCTGGAAGGGATTTAGCGACGAAGTTAATTGTATATTTGGTGGCGGGAATTGACGACGATATGGATCGGGCTCATTTGCGGCAAGCTGTGGCTCAAGCGAGGACTTTTGAGGATAAAGCTGTTAGTTTTAATGGCAGGTTTGTGAATCCGAAAGAGGTAGGATTGCCGCAGGTGCTGAGTTAAGTTTCTATTGGGCAAAGTCCACAGCGACTAACACTGAGCAGGAAGCAAATTAGTTTTGTATAATTGAATCTGCACCTTACCTATAACCAGATTATGACCATCGCTGAACAGATTTATGCGATCGCCAAAACCCTTCCCAAAGACCAAGCTAGCGAAATTCTCACTTTCGCTGAATTCGTCTGTGCTAAGCATTTGAGCGCGAACCAGCAAACAGACACTGTAGACTCTCCGATTCCTTGGGCTGAACTTGTTTTTTCCCTTGCTGGAACTTGGGTAAAAGATTTTCCATCTCTAGAAGATATTCGTGCTGAATCTGGACAAGATGTTGTGCGGGAGAGTCTATAAATGTACGTTTTGGATACAAACACCTTGATCTACTATTTCAAAGGTCAAGGACAAGTTGCTCAAAACATTGCTAATGTTTTACCCAGGAAATAGTCGTTTCTGCGATCGTTATTTTTGAGTTGCAAGTCGGCATTGCTAAATCCAATTCGCCGGCCAAACGCACTCAACAACTTCAGCAACTTTTGAGCCGAGTTAACGTTATTGCTTTCGATCGCGATGCTGCTGTTGCGGCTGCTACAATTCGCGCACAGTTGGAGCAACAAGGTACTCCCATCGGCCCGATCGATGTTTTGATTGCAGGGACAGCCGTAGCTCTCCAAGCGAATCTCGTTACCCACAATGTCAAGGAATTTTCTAGAGTTTCGGAACTCGCGTTCCCAGACTGGTATTGACTACCTTCCCAACTAAAATGTTGTTAAATTCGTACTTTTAAGAGTATATCGTAATCCCCCAATTCATCCGCAAACAGAACCTGGATGCTTGGTGGTTCAGACATCAATACCATCCCAAAGTTCTGCGATCGGGTGAACTTTGCCGTCTTCTACTTCCATAAGCGCAATCAGGAGACTGTTAAAAATATCTTCTTTAGATGGAGCGTCTTTGTCTTCTTCAAACAGTTGACCTAGGGATTGTAAAATCAGGGTTTCGATCGGCAGGTTGAGTTTACCAGTTGTCTCAAGAAGCTGCTGTTCTAAATATTCAGGAATGGTGAGAGTAATGTGCATGGGGTGTATCTCTTCTTATCACAAACTTTCAAGCGCAGACTGTATTTAACTTGTTAAATGGCTAACTATTACTATTTCTTGCGGCTTGTAACTTTTGCTGAATTGCGGCTTGAACTTTCTGATCGAAATCAGGATCGCCGGGACTTGCAATAATCCTCAGCGGATGCTGATTGATTCTGTCTAAGTACGCCTGAAAAGCGGCTCTATCTCCTCGATGTCTGAGAAAATACTTTTTCAATTCAGCATTCGACATTTCGTTATAGTTAACTTGGCTCATCAGCAAACTCCCCATTGGGTAAAATTTGGAACTCAAGCTCTTCATCATACCCAGCCAATATGTATACGTTACGAGTTCTATCGTCAACACAAACAAGATGTATGGGTTGAAGCATTGTGTAAGTTAGTTGATAAGAAATGCGATATAAACTCTCAAGCTGGGCAGCAGTAGGCATTAGACTTAATCACTCCACCTAAAAGTTATTTTAACAGATAACTCCAGGCAATAATTGACTAATACATTAAGTTTAACTTAAGTATTTTGTGGTTTCAACAAAACCAATTCCGCCCCCACGGGCAAATGATCGGACTCGGTAGCCTCCAAAGACGAACTCGATTTTGCACCCCAATGCTGGGAATACCAAATATAATCAATCCGACAAAGGGGATAGTTTAATTTCCAATTCGAGCGTTTTACCAGCAACTTAAGTTCCCAACCGTGAGGCCAGGTAAAACCAAACCCAAATCCTGATTTTCGGAAAGAATCTTGCAGGACTTTCTGCAGGTTATAGTAGTCTTGAGTTTCGTCTGTCATATTAAAATCGCCTGCGACAATTACGGGCAGAGTTTCTTGCTTGACTCGCTCAACTAAATCTAGAATTTCAGGCGATCGTTTGCCATATTTGTAAACTGGAATTTTGATAAAAGGTAAAATTTTATATTTTTTAAACCAAGGCCCGGTAGTTTGCATATTATAAACGACTATTTCTCGATCTTTAAATTTAATAACGGCCCGCTGCTGCGTTTCTGCATGATCGGCCAAGTGTAGTATTTCGCTGGATACAATGGGATATTTACTGAGAATTCCTACCGGGGGAATGCCAATTTGATAGGGGTAGTCTGCTTTTAGCCAAGTGAATGCTTTTTCGGTATGTTTATGAACGATTTCTTGTAAAAATATAATATCTGGTTTTTCCCGTTCAATTAGTTTAACTAAAGTTGGTGACTGTGTTGTATACCATCCGACGTTATGGGATAAAATCTTGATTCCCGGTTGCGAGTTTGTGCTGTCAATTAATGTGGGAGAAAAGTATTTTATTTGCAGCCAACTTATTAGAAGAATGCAGGCGATCGCCGAAATAATCGAAAACCATCTTTTTTTGATGATTAACAATCCGATGATGGGAAGCAGGAAAGTTGGGAAGAAAATTAACGGGATAAAAGTGCTAACTAAGGCTACAATGGACTGGCTATCCCAAAAAATTAGTTTTAGAATCAAATAGCAAATAATTAATACTGAGTAGCTGTAAGCAAAAAATTTTGCAGATTGCTTGAAGCCTCTGTTGATGAGATTTTCGGGTAGGTGTGGCATGGGGAATTTGTTAGAATAAGAACTTGCTTAAATCGAATTCTTCATTTGACCGATTTTGATTGTCTCTTTGGGAGATTAAGAACAACAAAAGGCGATCGGTATAATCCGCCGCACCCCGAAATTCTTCTCGCAATATTTCCAGTCCGCCATTAGCATATTCTTCAAAAATTTGCAAGCGTTCTGCTTCCAATTGTTCGTCGAGATGGGAGAGAATTTGAGGATTTTTGGTTTCGGCGATCGCAATTAGCTTGATCGCCATATCGTAACCCCTGGATATAAAAATATCAATATCAATGGCACCGGGTTCTCGTTTAGAAATTTCCCCCAAGGGCGATCGCTTTTTCCGCTGATTTCCCAAGGATGCCGCAAAGACAATGACATCGGCGTAAGTCTGAAAAGGGCCGGAGTTGTTATCCAATAAAGTTAAGGATTTCACTAAATCGGCTTTGTCTTTAGCAATTCTAATTCTGTTAGCAGCCATTGGGATTAATATGTAATTTTTAAATTGGTAGAGTAACCGCAGATGTCAAGCAGATCAACAGAGATTAACGCAGATAGTTTTTAGAATGTTCGTAATAACATAATTTTTTTGGCAAAACTTCCTCTGGCTTCCCGGCGCTTGATTTTTTCGGCTAAAAGCCGATCGCCCGAAATGCCAAAATTCAGCATCACCGCATCCATCACCTCAGACAAATCAGCCAATTCCGCCACCAAATCATCCTCATCAGCCACCGCTGCTTCCCCCGCTTCCTCAATCAATTTCTGGCGCAAAGCTTGACGGTATTCGCGATCGGACAAAATGACAAAATCGCATTCACTCCCGCTTTGGCGAATAATTTCAGGAATGCGATCGCGCACCAACTTATGATACTCTTTTTCCATGTCAAACTCCCTTTAACCTTGACTAAAAGTTTGAATCAACCAGCGATTAATTTCCCCATCATCTTGAGTTTGACTGCGATTCAAAGCTTCCTCAACTAACGCGATTTCCAGCCCCGGTAAAACCAGTGAATCTTGAATTGTCCCACTCCCTCCTGCAGTAATAGCAAATGCAAATACAGCATTCGTATTTGCATTTGCTGCCCAATATTCTTGGACTGCAGAATGTTCGTAAATTAAACGCTTTACTCCCAAATCATCTGCACTAGAAGATGCTCCTATTTCCACCACTAAAGCTGGAGGTGCAAACCCATTCAAATTAATTGGCGTATTCGTGCGAGGAGGTAATTCAAAATCTTCACCTATATAATAAGACAAATCAGGTTGAAATTCCCGAATACCTGTTTTGCGAAAACTGGCATTAATTAACTCAACTATTCGGATATTTCTCAAAGCTGTATAAAAATTGACAACTCTCGAAACTACTGAATTATGACGACTGTGCAATGGCCCTACTGGTGACATTTCTACCCTCATGTGTTCTTGATAGTAATAAAACTTGCCTTTTTCCCAAGCTGAATCCTCACCAAAATTTAGAAACTCTTCCCATGTCGCCTTCACCCAAATATCCGTTTCCAAAACCTGTGTAATTGCCGAATTAGAAGCCATAATCCACCTCTACAATTTTCGTATATTCAAATTCCACGTCAAACTCCTTTTAACCTTGACTAAAAGTTTGAATCAACCAGCGATTAATTTCCCCATCATCTTGAGTTTGACTTCGGTTCAAAGCTTCCTCAACTAACGCGATTTCCAGCCCCGGTAAAACCCGCGACTGTTGAATCCTGCCGCTACCTCCGCCATTAATCGCAAAGGCAAAAACCTCCCCAGTGTTTGCACGATCCACCCAATATTCGCTAATTCCTGCATCTTCATAAAGCAACCGCTTGCTACCCAAATCATCGTTAAAAGAAGATGCACCAATTTCTATTACCAAATTCGGCGGATGGTATTGATTCAAATCAATGGGTGAATTGTTGTCAGCCGGAGGAACTCTTAAATCTGAACCAATGTAGTAAGCTAGATCGGGTTGAAACTCGCGAATACCTGCTTTGCGAAAACTAGCATTAGTAAATTGAATTATTCTGATATTTCTCAATGTAGCGTACAAAATAACTACATTGGAAACAATCGAATTTTGACGCGCGTGCAATGGCCCTACTGGTGACATTTCTACCCTCATGTGCTCTTGATAGTAATAAAACTTGCCTTTTTCCCAAGCTGAATCCTCAGCGAAGGCCAGAAATTCTTCCCATGTCGCCTTCACCCAAATATCCGTTTCCAAAACCTGTGTAATTGTCGAATTAGAAGCCATAATCCACCTCTACAATTTTCGTATATTCAAATTCATCTGAACTGCGCTTAACTAAAGCATAGCGCGTTCCGCCCAATTCGATCGCATCTTCTTCGCAATCAGCTTTCGGAGAATTGTACTCCAACACGTATTCCCTACCGATGGAACTTTCCATTTCTCTAGCAACTTCTCCGCGCCACTGAGTTTTTGTTACTAAGACTACCAATTGATTCGCTAATTTAGGCAGTTTATTCGCAATTTGTTTGCGATAAATTTCATCCAAACTGCCAAAGGGAGAATCCATCACAATCGGAAATGTACTGCTATCGGGGCCCATCAAAGTATTTTTTTGACTCCACTCGCGCACGCCCTCAATAATTCCGCCGATAAACGACAAACTGAGGATTTGATTTTCTCCTGTAGAAGCGGGGACTAAAGATTCGTTTCCCGATGTATTTTCTACTAGCGTCAGTTCGTATTTGTCGCTTAATTTGGGGAGGTAAGGAGTAAAAGAAATTTGACTAAAAATATCTTGCACTCGCTTTTCTAGCTGAGAACAAAACTGTTTTTCTAAGCGCGATCGCACTTCAGTTAGGCGATCGATCGCATTCTGAGTCGCAGCAATCCGGCGCTGGGCCAATACTTGCTTTTGCTCGTTCAGTTGCTGCTTGTCGATTTGCTTGTCCAAAGCAGCAACCTGCGCGTTCAAACTCTCAATCTGCTGCTGGTTAGAGCCAGTTTCCCGGTGCAAATCGCCAATGTTTGCCTCAATTTCATCCAAGCGCTTTTGCAAGCGGCTGACATCGCCGTCAGGGAAATTTTTCAGCTTGCTGTGAATATCGTCTAACTGGTTTTCCACCCGCGAAATTTCTGTTCTACCGCGATGAATATTAGCTTGTTGGCTGTCAAGTTCCTCCCAAAAATCAGCCACTTGTCTATCAATTTCATTAACGCGATCGCTAATCCGAATAGTAGTTTCTTCCACATCGCCAACAACCGCTTTATCCATCCAACCGCTCACATTTTCGGAAGCAACAGAATCGGGAGTTAATTCCGTACCGCAGATGCAGCGCTGCTGCACTAATAACTCTTGCAAAAACGGCCGCCCAATCCCCGAAAGCAACTCACCTTTTTCGCGCAAATTTCCAAAAATCGAGTTAAATTCAGCCGCAGCATCCGACAAAAATACCGCGTAACCGCGCCCGGAAATTGCTCGTTGAAGCGCTGATGAAGCCCGATCAATTTCTTCGTGAAATAAACGCCGTTGCTTTTCCAATTCGTCTCGCAACTGTTGCAAATCAGCAGCACCGCTGCGTTCCAGCAAATCACCGTTAACTGCTTTTTTTAATTCGCCTTGATTAGTCAATTCTTTCTCAATTTCTACTTGTCTTTGTGAAAGTTGGTCTACCTCTTTCTGCAAAGTTTGCTTTTGTTTTAAAAGTTTTTTAATTTCGTAACCACCAATCATACTCAAATCTGTTTCTAGAGATTTTTTTGCGTCTCCCAAATGTCGGATAGAGCGATTCAGTACCTCTACTCCCAGCAATTCCTTAGTAGCTTCGGCAATTTCTGCTTTCTTATCGTGGCGAACAATTTGCTCGATTCGTTCCCCATCAAAAAAGAAATATTGATGTAAATTTACTGGCAAAATTCGTCCGATAATATCATCGGGATGCTGGGCTGTTGGCATCCAACGGCCGTCATCTTTTGCTACTTGCAGGAACAATTCGCCTTTGATGTGTTCTACACCATTTTCACTTTTGTAAGCACGGCAAACACGCCTTGCTTGGTAGCGTTTGTTGTCGTGTTCAAACACAACTTCTGCCCAACAACCTACGGCTTTTCCCATTTCGGCTTCAGCAAGAGCGCGCTTGTTTACTAATTGTTCTTCCGCCGCAAAAGCCGTGCTAAATTTTCCGTACAACACCCAGGTAAAAGCATTCATCAGTGCAGTTTTTCCAGCACCGTTATTACCGTGAATTACTGTAATATTTTGCTCGCCCCAAGCCAGCTTAATTTCGGGACTTTTGCCGAAAAACTGCCTAAAATTGCACAGAGTAAGTGAAATTAACTTCATACAATTGCTTCCCTAATAATTGTCAAAATGTCATCGCTAATATAGCGGGGAGATTTCATATATAGTTTATCTTTTTCTAGTTCCAATACCTGCTCGATAATTTGTCGGACTTCCGGCGGCGCGCTAGTAATCGGTTGCTGTACGTCGCTCAAATCTTTGTCTGTGTAATAACCAGAACGTTTTTCTGCTAAAATGCCGATCGGTACGGGTGCGATCGCACTATCTTTATATGTAAAAGCGATTACCAAATTTTCATTCAAATTTTCAGCCATAATTAGAAGGAAGAAGGAAGTTCGGCAACGAGCAATGTACGGGATGTAACGGATGTAACGGATGTAACGGATGTAAGTCCGTCGGAAGAAGGAAGAAGGAAGAATGCTTATATATAGCGGTTCTCAAGCTTGGTGAGGTATGCCCTATGCCCTATCCCCACTCCTAGCACCTCATGTTACGATCGAAAGGCTATAGTTAGCTTTTTTGTCATCTCTATTTGACGCTTAATTAAGTGGATTTACTTATTTTATTGCAAAAATCAAAAACTACAGGGTTACGTATGGGGTGAGAAACCCGGTTTCTACGAGTGTTGTTCTCGCGTCACGAGAAATCTACAAGAAACCAGGTTTCTAGAATTTTTGTGACGAAAAACGAGGAATTTACGAAGAAACCGGGTTTCTGAGTTCGTAAGTGCGATCGCTCACGAAACTAGCAACTCAAACTGCAATAAAATAATTCTATCTTTTTAAGATAAACCGAACCGGAATAAATGTCAAATATCTAACAAGCCATAACGCTTTTGAAGTTGCAGCAATTTTACCCTAGCTTCCCCAGCATTGTCGGCTAAATCAGCAAATTCTAAGAACCGCTTCAACTCTTTTCTGAGCAGATTGCGCTCGACTTCTAAGGTTTCTCTGCCCAAATCGGGAGGCAAAACAATCATGTCAAATAAAGTGGCTCTTTCCTTTCCCGGATGCGGCCGCAAAATGCGTCCCCGGCGCTGAATAAACTGGCGCGGATTGCTGCTGCTTGCTAAAATAACAGCATGGCGAATTGCGGGAATATCAACGCCTTCATCCAAACAGCGAATCGCGACTAAACCTTGCAATTCTCCACTCTCAAATTGCTGGCGCAATCTTTCTCTTTCTGCTAAGGGAGTCGCCGCCGTATAGGTGTTAACTCGATAGCCTAATTCTGAACCTAATAACTTTGCGGTTTCTGTTAGTTGGCGGTTGTTATTGCGGCGCGCACTTCCTTCGATCGCGCCATCGCCGCAGTAAAATAAAGTATGGGCCGTGTCGAGACGGTTACTCATTAATTTTCGCAAAGCTGTTAATTTATTAGCTGCCGCCCCAATTAACCGAGAACGCTGCATTAGTAAAGTTGTTAAAATATCGTTTTCTGCTACTTTTTCATCACCCCAAAGCGCCCAACCAATTTTTTTAGTTAAATAGGAATATTTGCGGGTTTCAGCTTCTGTCAATTCTACTAAAATCGGATAGTATAAATAATGTACTAAGGCTTTTTGTCGGATGGCATCGGCTAAGGTAAGCTCTGGTTGCAAAACCGGGCCGAAATAATCTAAAATAGATTCGGTTCCCTGTTCGTCAAAGTGTCTTTGTGGGGTGGCGGAAAGGGCGAGGCGCAGTCCAATATTGCGTGGCAAACTTTGTCCCAAACGGGGTGCGCCTAAGTTGTGAACTTCGTCTCCAATAATTAGGGTTTTTTCTGGGAAATAGCGGATTTGCGACTGCAAGCTATCGGACATTAAGGTGGCATTTGTGGTGATAATTGTCAGAAATAGTCCCTCGATAGCTCGCACTTCATACAAACTCGCAGCCAGCTTATTTTGCCAACTGCGGGCGTTTTCAAAGGCTAAAATAGGTTTTAAACCAAATTTTTCCGATTCGCGCGCCCACTGATTCACTAAGTGGCAGTAGGGGCAAATTACGAGCAATAGTTTAAGGTTAATTTTATTATATAATTCAGTGGCGATCGCCAGTGCAGTAATCGTCTTACCGCTACCAGTCGCCATCTTCAGCGTACCGCGTCCCCGATTCGCAAACCAATTATCAACCGCCGCCCGTTGATATTGTCGCAATTCCAGCGATGGCGGCATTCTCGGAAACCCAGATTGCAAATGATTTACCGCCATCGCGATTCACCTTTAAATGCCGTTAAGAAGAAGGAAGAAGTCATTAGTCATTAGTCATTAGTCATTAGTCATTAGTCATTAGTCATTAGTCCAACGTCATGTTTTGCTGTCCCCCCGGAGCTTTCCGTCCAACGTCATCAGTCCGATGGAAGTCGGAAGAAGGAAGAAATACACAGGAACGTTTTTTTCGCGAGTCGTATTTTACATTTAACTAGATGGATTTAGTTAGATGCAAAAGTCCCTATACTCCAATGTAGCTTACACGCGATCGAAACTTAACAACCCAAACAAATTATCCGCCGACATTTGTAAATCCGACAGCACATCGAGCACCGGCAAAATATCCCGATTCTCCTTCCCCTCTGGTTGCTGCTGCGGCTTAAAAACCAAAATTAATTTTTCTTCCGGGTCAATCAACCAACCTAATTTAGCACCGTGATTTAAGCAAAACAAGATATTATTGATTACCCGAGTTGGATTTTGAGCCGGCGATAAAATCTCAATTGTCCAATCAGGGACAATTTTAAACTTGTTTTGTATCTCTCCACTAGCATTAAGAGGAATGCGCGACCACTCGAACACTGCTATATCTGGAACAATAGAACGTCCCCCAAAAGTGCAGCGCAATTCAGGAAAAGCATAAGCTAACTTCTGCGGTTTACCAACTTGATTAATAATCGATGGAAACTCGAATTGCAGTGTACTGTGTTTTCCTGGCGGCATAGCTTTTTGATGAATTTTACCGTCAACATACTCGCTAGCCGGCTTAGTTTCTGGCAGTAGCAAAAACTCTTCCAGAGAAATCTTTGACGGAGACTGGATTGACGTTAACATAAGCGATTAAACCCTCAAAAACTCCGATCAATTAACGTCGCTGTCACCTTCCCAATCCTGACAACTCTCCGATTCCACACCAGTAGGGTGCATCGCACAAACCAACAAATTTCCGCCGTAAACTTGGCCGTGATAGTTAGTGCAACCGCGACAAGCCGGCTGCTGAGTCGTCGAAGGGTCTACATAAGTCACCACCGACCAATCTATCTCATCAAACTCCGGGTCGAACTCCCGAACAATTTCAATTATCGGTTCTAGAAATTCATTGAGATAACCGTCGAATTCATTAAAATAACCGTCAAATTCAGCAATCAGGTTATTTTGTACTTGTTCTGTAAACTCTTCCGAAATCTTTGCCAAAACGTCCAGCATTTCGACAAATTCATCGCTAACGTCGCTGAAAAAATGCTCTACGTCAGAAGCAGTATTTTCCATTACTTCAAAAAAACCTTTTGACCAATCTTCCATGAATTTGACAGCTTACTATTGCAAAGTATTTAACATAGTCCGGGACACATCAAGCCCAAAAAACCGGGTTTTTTACTCTCATCAGGTTGCAACGGGCGTATTGTAGTAAAAAAACTCGGTTTCTGACTACTCCCACGTCCGGGACTATCACAGATAAGTGCAGCCAGCCTCATGCGAAGCGATCGCACCTACTCTCAATTCTATTACCTATTGCTCTATATCCGTCCACATCGGATACCATTTTCCTGAAACAATCCAACTGTAGGTCAACTCCAAACCCGCATCCAGTCAATCATCCCCAATCTAAAATCGAAAAATCTAAAATCGTAAAGGGAACTCAAGAGTATTATCTTGAGTTCCCTTTATGCTTTGCTTTGCGAGCTTTTTTTGAGCTTAATCGCGCTTCAGCTTTCGCAATTCATCTTGTAAATTCTGTACTTGTTCGCGGAGTTTATCTACGCCGCCGGTTTCTTTAGCATCTGGTGCCGAAACCTCTTCTTCCTCAGAAACAATTTCAATCCGGCGAGGTTCAGCCGTTTTTTTGTCCCCAGTGACTTCTACTGGCGGTTGCTGCTGCTGAGCTTGTTGCACCATGTCTTCGACAAAGCGGCGTGCTTCTTCCGTTGACATTTCGCCCCGCTTGACTAATTCATCGGCCAGCTTTTGGGATTCAGCGCGCAATTCAGTCAACTTGCTGCCTGCTTTTTCACCAGCATAGGAAGCTAGCCCGACACCAAGATAAACTGCCTTTTGTAAAATATCTCCGAAACCAGGCATAGGAGCTACACCTCATAAAACAAGGTGAACCGGAGACCACGCCTATTACAAGCATCCCGTGTTGCTGCTACCTTCCGGTCCTGACAAGATTTGGGCGTTGGAATCGCGTGGGTCCAGTTCATTTGTGAGTATAACACATTTATTTATTCTTCAACCACACACCAGTGATAAATTTCATAAATAACGCAACCGTTTTTCACCAGGGGGTCTTCAGCAACGATCGCCCTTGCCTCATCCATCGAACCCGCCTCAAACATCAACATACCGCCGCCCCGCCTCGCCCAGTAGCCAGTTTTAGCTCGGTGTCCTTTAGAAATCAACTCTCGGACATAAGCTCTGTGAGCGGGCACATACTGGTCAAATACAGGCTTTTCGACAATTCCTTGCTCAATTTTGACAAACCAAGGCATTTTTTATTTTGGATTTTAGATTTTAGATTGGGGATTGTAGATTGGAAATGAGGTTTTTGGTACGAGCAATTGAGTAAATACTCGATCGCCCGTACTCAGCCACTCCTTCCTTACTGCGATGCTACCCTATGAACCAGTCAAAACAGCGATTTTTTATTGCTCTAGTGCCGCCCCCGGAAATTCAACAGCAGATTACTGAGATTAAACAGTATTTTGCCGAACACTACAACAGCCGCAGTGCCTTGAAGTCACCGCCCCACATCACCCTGCAACCTCCTTTTGAATGGCCAGCGGCGGAAGTTCCGAAATTAGAGGAAAGCTTAAAAAAATTTTCCGCACACCGGCTGTCAATTCCCGTTAGCCTATGCGGTTTTGCCGCTTTCGCGCCCCGCGTCATTTACGTAGATGTTGTCAAATCCCCCGAATTGCTAGAAACTCAAACAGATTTGATCGGTTATATTGAGGCGAATTTGGGAATTGTCCCTCCAGTTAATCAGAATCGCCCATTTGTACCGCACATGACAGTAGGGTTTCGCGATTTAACCAAAGAGAATTTTCAAGCTGCTTGGTTGGAATTCTCAGGGCGCCAACTCCACTTTGAGTTTACCGCAGCGGCATTAACATTGCTGCAGCACGACAGCAGCCGCTGGAACATCAGCAAACAGTTCCCGCTTAATATCGAACCCGCAACAAATTTAAATCAATCGTGAAAACTCTTCCTTCTCTACTCTTCCTTCTCTACTCTTTCTTCGCGCCGCTTCGCGTCTTCGCGGTTAGTTATTCCAAAAAAACGTGATAAACTATCGACATCTGAATGCAATTTAGAGGCAGAAAACCTGTTGAAAATTCAAGGTAAAACAGGTGGCAGACTGCCCTTAGTGGGAGTTGCCAGAGCCACAGTTCCGTAAACCAAAATTCCCGACTCTCGCAATATTTTAATAGCCGATTTAACCGTAGTGCCGCTAGTATAAATATCATCAACTAACAGCACTCGATCGCGCGGGCGGCGGCGGCGAAAATCTTTCCCCAAAATTAAAGCATCTTTCATTTCAGCTTTTCGCTGCTGTGGTGTCAGAGCAAATAAAGGTTGAGTATTTTTCACCCGATCCAAACCGTGGCGCTGCAAAGGTAAACCAGTCAGCTCGCAAAAACTTTCCGCCAAAAGTTCCGCCTGGTTAAAACCCCGCTGCTTGACCTTTTCTTTGTGCATGGGAATTGGTACAACTGTTAGATTGTCAATAGCTAATTCGGGAAAACTCAGCCAAGCTTCGGCCAGCCAGCCGCCGAGAGGTTTCGCTAATTGGGGATTTCCCTCATATTTCAAAGCTGCGATCGCCCGTTTCAGAGTCCCGCCGTACTCGCCCCACACAAAAACCCGCTCCCGATCGTCCCAAAATCGAGCGGGATCTGCTAACTGACATCGCTGAAGTTGTTTGTGACAGTACGGACAAAACTCCTCGGTCGCAGGTCGCTGACAAAGAGGACAGTTAGACTTAAGAAATAGATTAAGTAAAGATTTGACTAATCCCGTCCATTTTCGGTTGTTCATCCTAAAATTGTGGTAATTGATTAATCGGAAAAACTATCAAAATTCAATCTGTTTCTAAGGACAGGCTCGCTCGCGTGACAAACCTCTACCGGCTAGACAAAATTCAACCTTCAGACCGAGATGCAGTGGGAGAAAAAGCATTTTACTTGAGCGGTTTGCTCGCTCAAAATCATCCCGTTGTACCGGGTTTTGTCGTGCCGGCTCAAACATTTTGGCAGTTTGTAGAGTCGATCGACTGGCTAGAACCGCTATTTGCTGACTTGCCCCACTCTTCCCTGCACCTGAATGTTGACGATCCCAGACAACTGCAATCGATCGCCCGCAGCATCCGCCACCAAATCCTCGCCAGCCAACTGCCAGATTCACTGCCCTCCATCCTAGAGTCTGCTGTTTCTCAACTCAACTCAAACTCCAAAACCTTAATTTTTCGCCCTTCCCTGACTTCCTGGCACCCGAAAACAGTCGGAATCTTGGACTCTCACGCAGTACCAGCACAAGCAGAAGCAATTGGCACCGGACTCAAGCGAGCTTGGGCAGAACTGTTTAGAGCCCGAAGTCTATTTTACTGGCAGCGGTGCGGCCTGGGGATACAGCAAATCAATCCCGCAGTTTTGGTGCAGCCCATCGAGGGAGCGATCGCAGCAGGCGAGATCAAAACCGCGGCCGGTGCAGCATGGGAAATCCAAGCCACCTGCGGTTTGGGAATGTCCCTCGCTACAGGAGCAAGCATTCCCGATTACTATCAAGTGCACCCGGCAACAGGCGCGGTTAAATTCCAGCGGCTGGGTTACAAAACATTAGCATACAATCTCAAAGCGGGCGATTCAGAACAGAAAGAACAACTGCAAATCGGCAATTTTGCTGCTTGGGAAATTCCCAATTCTGCATTTCAAGATTTTGATTTTGCTGACAGTTGCCTGGAAGTTTTGGCGCTGGCAGAGGCAGCACAAAGTGAATATGTTTTAGAGGAATCGCAACTGCAAAAACTCATTGAATTGACCCAAAAAATTGTTGCAGAATTTGACTCTGATTTAATCTTGGATTGGACAATGAACCGGGCAGAAAACAGCGGCGAACCGCAGTTTTATTTCAATCGAGTTCGTGTGGTGAAAGGGGAAAAAGCGGCGCAGACATCGGTCAAGACGATCGCCCCGGCGAGAACTCCGGCGATACTCAGAGGTTTGGCCGCCGCCTCGGGAAAAGCCGAAGCAATTGCCCAAGTTATCGCTAATTCCCACCCAGAAAACGCTCAATTCTTGCCTGGAGGCATTTTGGTAGCCCGGACAATCGAGCCGCACTGGCTACCTTGGCTGAAAGTTGCTGCGGGGGTAGTTGCCGAAGAAGGAGGCATGACAGGCCACGGCGCGATTTTAGCGAGAGAGTTGGGGATTCCCGCCGTTGTGGGAGTTGCAGGGGCGACTCGGACGATCGCCTCCGGGGATTCGGTGCTGGTAGATGGCGATAGCGGAGAAGTTTTTGCCACCGCCCCAGATTCGGCGACTGACACAGCAGAAAGCAGCCGACTTGAGGAAACAGCAAACAATCCAGATATATACAGTACGGCAGCAAAAATGTCAATAGCCAACCACCAATTTTCTGCATCGGAGCGATCGTCCAATCCCGGCCTTAAATCTCGACTGGTACAATCTCCCGAATCAGTTTGGGGCGCGCCAACAGCGACTCAACTGCTAGTTAATGTCAGCCAAACAAGTTCGATCGAGCGCCTCAAAAATCTACCAATAGACGGCATCGGATTGCTGCGATCGGAATTGATGGCATTGGAAGCTTTGGACTGTCAAAACCCCAAAGTTTTGCTGCAAAACGGCCGCCAATCGGAATTTGTCGATCGCATGGCCGATTGCCTCAGTTTATTTGCAGCAGCCGTTTCGCCGCGGCCGATATTTTATCGCTCTCTCGATTTACGCGAATCGGGAGCCATCGGCAGTTTTAGTTATACCTTTGAACCCGAGTTATTTGATTGGGAACTGTGCGTACTTCAAAAAGTCTGGGAGTTAGGCCATACAAATATCAATTTAATTTTGCCTTTCGTGCGCTCTGTTGACGAATTTGTTTACTGCCGCGAGCGATTAGAAAAAAAATGGAAAAACCGACCGAACGAATTTGAAATATGGATTATGGCGGAAGTTCCTTCGGTATTATTTTTATTACCAGATTATGTAAAAGCCGGAGTTCAAGGAATTTCCATCGGCACCAACGATTTAACTCAATTTCTATTAGGCATTCACCGCAACTCCGAACAGTTAGCAGGTGGTTTCAGCGGGCGCGATCGAGCAGTAATGAAGGCGATCGAACAATTAATCCAACAGGCCAGGGCTGCGGGCATTCCTTGCTCGATCTGCGGCGACGCGACCGCACTGTATCCTGAGATAGTTGAATCCTTGGTGCGGTGGGGAATTTCGTCTATTTCCGTCAATGTCGATGCTGCAGAACAAACTTGCAGGGCGATCGCCCGGGCCGAACAGCGCTTGCTGCTAGAAGCCGCTCGATCGATCGTTAATAATTGATCTCAATTCCGGTTGCACTCCTGGGGAATTGTTGACTGTTGACTGTTGATTGTTGATTGTTGATTGTTGACTGTTGACTGTTGACTGTTGACTGTTGATTGTTGACTGTTGATTGTTGACTGTTGATTATGAATCGAACAACTGGAAATTGCACCGAGATAGGTGGCGACTTGTAAAAATTATTCATGAATTGCCCTCTAATTTATCATTTCGATGCAGCCGAAAACGATAGGATATAAGCTGTTGCGGTAAATCAACATTGCGTGTCAAAAATGACTGAGATTGCTTGTGAGACTTTGCTCCAGCGCTGTTTAAATTATTTGGGAAATTTCAGCCTAATGTAAGTATTCGGATGTTAGCGTATTGGGTATTAACGATTTTATCAACCAGATTTTTTGACAGACATATTGCCCTCAACCGCAAAAATTGCCCGGGCTGGCGGGTTTGGGAACCTAAGTCCTCAATAAAAAGATCGGATTTTCAAGCTAGGATAGAAATATCATCAACACCTTACCCAGAGCAACAAACAATGAAATCAAAAATCATTGCAACCGCAGCAATGCTTGCCGCCCTCGGCTGTCTGCATCCCCATCCTGCATTATCTCAACCGGCAACTAGCGGCGGCCCGCAACCCGGATTTTGGCAGCCTCAAGCGCAGGTTGACACTACTCGCAACATTACCCTCAGACTCTTAAATGAAACCGGATTAAACCTAGAATACGGTGAATCAGGTGTTGGTTTATCATCCTTACCCGTCGGAGCCAGCAAAAACATCATTGTTCGCGTCAGCAACCGCACGGCCGACATTGCCAATATTCCGATTAATGTCAAAGGAGGAACCACAACTTTGAAATACGACTACAGCGTAGATTCTAAGACAAATATTGTGACGGTTCGGATCGCTATATCGGATGGTCGGACTAGGCAAGATCGGTCAGTTTATATTGATGAAAAAGGCCGAATTTACTCTTTCTAAAACCGACGGCGATCGACCTGGTTTCTCCCGATCGTACCAATTTAATCAATACTTGCTATTAGATGAATTCCTAGCCCCCCCGAAATCGCGGGGGGGTTGGGGGGTTCTATTGGTATAAATCTTGGTTTGAGCAGGAAAGTATCCGGGAAGAAATCGGGTTTCTGGACTCGATCGCGTAAATTGTGTCTCGCAAAGTCTGAATCAAGTACAGCCGGTCGAAAGTCGATTTTTTTTGTGCAGCGGATTTGACATTGCATTCCCAAAATCAACAGCAGCTAGCAATTCGGCACTGGTGGGGCATAGCATCAGGTTAATTCCGAGAAGATGTCAACCGCCGCATCGCGAATTAATATCCGCTGTTCCTGTTAAAACCGCTGCCTCGATTTCCCTCTTCTTTCGGTTTGGCTTTGTTGACTCGCAAGGCGCGTCCCATCCACTCTGCACCGTCTAATTCGCCGATGGCAGCGTCTTCTTGGGCATCTTCCATCATCTCAACAAATGCAAAACCGCGCATCCGACCGGTTTCCCTGTCGGTAGGCAAGACAACTCGCTTGACAGTGCCGTATTCTGCAAATACTGCTTTCAGGTCTTCTTCGGTGGCGCGGTAAGAGAGATTTCCAATATAGATAGTCATGTCGATCGAACTAAACTTGTTGTGCTATATATAATAACCTCTTAATTTTACTGTCGGCGTGCGATCTAGCCGACAACGGGGGCGATCGCATCTGAATCAAAGGGTTTGCCGCGCCGACAAACCCTTTGTAATAGATCGGATAGTTACTGCTGTTTCTTAGTCGATCGAGATCGACTGAGGCCCAGTGCTTTTGTTAGTCGCTTCGGTTGCCGGAGGAGTGTAGGAAGTCGAACCTGCTTGTTCGTCAATCCAGCTTCTGACGGGATCTTCGTGAAGGTTGAGTCGCAGCAGGCCCGAAAAAAATCCGCCCGCAAAGGCGATGGGCTGTTGCATCAATTCTTTGGCCACTGGGATGAGTTCGTCGAGGAACATTCAAGAGTCTCCTTGTGCTGCTGGGGTTCTACCTTTACTGTACCGTTTGTACTGCGATGCTGGCAGCGGGCTACAAAAAACCGGCGCTTTAGGTGCTGGTACAAGACGGGCGATCGGGCAATTTTTGGCCGAATGATTTAGAATGCTAATCAATTTCCTGTAAAAATTATATGTGCCGTTTGCTTGGCTACCTCGGCGGGCCGATTTTACTCGATTCTATTCTGTACAAGCCGGAACATTCCCTAATTGTGCAGAGTTACGAGCCCCGCGAAATGACTTCAGGCGTGGTTAATGCTGACGGTTTTGGCATCGGTTGGTATCACCCGCACCTAGAGACTGACCCGTTTACCTATAAAAACATACAGCCAATTTGGAGCGACCTCAATCTACCGAGTATCAGTCGATACGTTGAATCCGGCTGCGCGATCGCATACGTTCGCAGCGCAACTTCGGGACAATCTGTAGATTTGAGCAACTGTCAGCCGTTTGGGCACGATCGCCTGCTGTTCGTACACAACGGCTTCGTGAAAAATTTTCGCCAAACTCTGTACAGGCCAATTCGCGATCGCCTGTGCGATACCGTTTATCAATCAATTAACGGTACTACCGATTCAGAACACATCTTCGGCTTATTTGTCAATGAATTGACAGACAAAAATCTGACCCTACAAGCAGCTTTGCAAAACTCCTTAAAAATCTTGGCAGACTTAGCAAAAGTTCAGCAAACAGAATTTTCAGCTAACATCATTATCAGCGACGGAAACCAGCTCGTTGCCTCTCGCTTTGCTTCCCAAAAAGCCGCTCCTTCCCTTTATTGGGTGCGGGACGATCTAAACTTTCCAAATTCGGTCATCATTGCTTCAGAGCCTTTATTTACTGGCAATTGGCACGAGTGTCCAGAAGACAGCATTATCAGTACGGGAGTAGACGGTGATATCCAAATCTATCCAATCTTGTAGAGAGGCAATTTATCGCGATTTACAGCAGTGTCGCCGCGGCACTTTTAAATTATTTGCAGACATAGATTGCGATACTTTCTGCCGCCTTGCTCATCCAGATTTCAGTCCGGTTGGCTGGCATTTAGGTCACATTGCTTATACTGAAGATTTGTGGCTGTTGCAGCGATGTGCTGCGTCGAAGCCAGTTTTTCCTGAGTATCACCAACTGTTTGCTGCGGATATTTTGCCGAAAAAACAGCGGGTTTTTCTGCCGCAGTTACCAGAAGTTAAATTGTATCTGGATGCGGTAAGAAAAAAGGTGTTAGATTATTTGGAAGTAGCGCCGATCGAGGAGCAAGAACGTCTCTGGCGGTTTATGATTCAGCACGAAAGCCAGCACTGCGAAACCGTGGCTTTTGTGTTGCAAATGCAGGAGAAGCAAGGAAGGCGCGACAGGGATTTGGACGCGGATACACGGATTAATTATCCGCAAGGGGGAAGAAGGCAGAGGGAAGAAAGAATATTAAGGCCCGATTGCCCTGTTTGGCCGATGCCCGATGCCCCATGCCCAATTCCCAATTCAGAAATTGAAATTCCGGGGGGAGAATTTTATATGGGAAGCGATGCTGCTGAGGCTTTGGATAACGAGCGATCGCGCCACTTGTGTTATTTAGAAGCATACGCGATCGATCGCTATCCCGTCACTTGCGGTCAATACCGAGATTTTATGGCATCCGGCGGCTATCAAAACCCTGATTGGTGGTCAGTAGAGGGGTGGAAATGGCTCAAAGTTCATTTAGTCGATCGCCCGCTTTACTGGTCAGAAAATCCAGCGTTCAACAACCATCCAGTTTGTGGCGTAAGTTGGTACGAAGCCGAAGCCTACTGTAACTTTACCGGCAAGCGTTTACCATCAGAAGCCGAATGGGAGAAAGCAGCGAGTTGGGATGCAGCAAATCAAACAAATCGCACCTATCCTTGGGGAGAAGCACCGCCAAATGCCAGCCTGTGCAATCACGGGAATAATCTGGCAAACACATCGCCAGTTGATGCTTTTCCAAAAGGAGCGAGTGCGACAGGCTGCTGCGATATGTTGGGGAATGTTTGGGAGTGGACTGCTTCCACATTTGACGCTTATCCAGGATTTGAAAGTTATCCTTACAAGGGATATTCTCAAGTTTATTTTGATGGAGAACACCGAGTTTTGAAAGGCGGGAGTTGGGCGACTTTTCCTCAAGCAATGCGATCGAGTTTTCGGAATTGGTACTATCCGGGCGTGCGGCAAATTATCGCTGGTTTTCGCTGCGCCAAGTAGTTAGCCATGCAATTATAGCCTTTTTCAGAAAGATGAGGTACTATGCGGCATAGGGCATTGGGCGGGGAGCATCTCACTTTTGCAGCCAAGCTAGAAATTGGAGGTAGGAGGCAGGAGACAGGAGACAGGAGGAAAGAGGAAGAAAGAAGGAGTCAAAAGAAGTCTTTTTACAAATATGAGATGCTCCCATTGGGCGGAGCGAAGCGGAGGGATTGGGCGGAGCGAAGCGGAGGGATTGGGCGAGCGCGAAGCGGAGGGATTGGGCATAGGGCATAGGGCATCGGGCCCAGCGAAGCGGAGGGATTGGGCGAGCGCGAAGCGGAGGGATTGGCCCGCGCAGGGCATCGGCCCGCGCAGGGCATTGCAACCAACAAATAACAAATAACAAATAACAAATAACAAACAACAACAGTCAACAGTCAACAGTCAACAGTTAACTTACTATTCCGATACTAACGGATTTGAGATGAGGACTTGATTCTCGATGGAAGTCAAAGGAATTTAGTTTTGACTGCGAACTTATCGGGCTTATTTTACAGATATATATAAATTGAGTGAGAGTGAATTCGGAACGAGATTTTTTGGGAAAACTTCCCAATTTTTTTCAAATCTAAAAAGATCGAGTAACAAACTTTTATAAATTATTTTATAATTATAGTAGAAATTTTTTAAGTTTTAATTTGGGGAGCGATCGCCATTTAGTGAGAAAATACAAAAGGGAAATCGGGATAAAAAATCTCCCTTGAGCCTGATATTTGGCAGCGCGACTGCGTGCTATACCCATTAGTGCATCCTAATTTGATTCTATGAAATCCCCAAAACTGTCAGAGACGACAAACCGAGCCTCAACGAAGGAAAATCGCCTGCACTTAGAGCGACTTGTCAGCGTTGCAGCACCCACACCCGCAGAAATCAACGCAGGTAGCGAAGTCGTTAGCGGGTTGACTCAAAACCCCAAAACCCTGCCTCCCAAGTATTTCTACGACGATCGCGGATCGAAGCTGTTCGAGTTGATTTGTCAGTTGCCAGAATACTACGTGACACGCACGGAGACGGCAATTTTGCAAGAATGTGCAGGGGCGATCGCCCGTTTGACGGGCCCGTGCGAAATAGTCGAACTCGGCAGCGGCAGTTCCACCAAAACTCGGATTCTCCTCGATGCTTACAACCAACTGCAATATCCCCTGCACTATTTGCCGATCGACATCAGTCCGACTATCCTAGAAAGCAGCGCTTGTCAACTGCTAACAGATTATCCGTCCCTCCAGATTCACGGAATTGTCAGCACTTACGAACTAGCCCTAGCTAAAATTGCACCGTCACCGTTGCCAACCCGAATGATTTGCTTTCTAGGCAGCACCCTCGGCAATTTAAACCATCAAGAATGCGATATATTTTTCTCGCAAATTGTCGGTGCATTGCAGCCAGGAGAATATTTTTTATTGGGAATTGACCTAGACAAATCTAAAGATATTTTAGAGCCAGCCTACGATGACAATCAAGGAGTGACAGCAGCCTTTAACTTGAATATGCTGCGACATTTAAATCGCAAGTATGAAGGAAATTTTGATTTAGCGCAGTTCGAGCATTGGGCTTTTTACAATCAAGAAGAATGTCAAATTGAAATGCACTTGAGAAGTATGAAAGCGCAAACCGCGAACTTGCGCGCTCTCAATTTAACCGTAGAATTTGCCGCCGGAGAAACTATCCGCAGCGAAATTTCTCGTAAGTTTAATCTGAATACAGTAAAGAAAGAACTTTCTGAGCGCGGTTTAAAGTCGGTGCAAGTTTGGACAGATCCAAAACAGTGGTTTGGCTTGGTGCTTTGTCAAGCTTAGTCATTAGTCATTAGTCATTAGTCATTAGTCATATCATGTCCGGTCGATTACCATAACAAAAACGGTTCGTAGTGCGGACTTGCATTCCGCACTACGAACCAATTTTATCGTTTTTAATTGACAGGATACGATATCGTGAGTTATTAAACTTGTATGGCACTCATTCCCAAACTATCCTGAAATTATCTGCGTTTATCTGTGTTTATCTGCCCAATATCTGCGGTTGCAGGATCGATCGAAGACTTATGCAATGCAAGTCTATGATTAATGAAAATTAAGTTTCGTTCCACTAACCCAACATACAGATTCTTGTCACTTCCTTCCTAATTAACAAATCGGCCGCTGCCCCGGTTTGACTGCGTGAATGTACTCGCTGCCCGAAGTCGGCCATCCCCGTTTATAATAGGCTTCCTCCGGCTTTCCCCAGCCCAACTGCAACAAAATTTCGAGAAAATCCAACTTTTCCCACTTTGAAAGACTGGCCCATTCTGTGCGCTGAGCTAGAGCCTCTACATCCACCGGCTCGATCGCTCGAAAATCCTTCCCGCTGTTAATACTCAAATACAAATCCATCCCCGCAGTTACCTGCTGCCAAAATTCCAACATCGCAATCTTAGCTGCTGTCAGAGTAATCAAATCAACCGGTAGAGCTATCAACTCATCATCCACCGCCGGATAGCGCAGAGTATTGCCTTTAACCGCCATTTCCCGCCAGACAATCCCAGAAACTTGATGTTCCCGCTGGTATTCGTGCACTGCGGCCTTAAAATTTTGATAAGCAGTGAACTTTTGAACGCCCTCAGATTTGAGAAAACGATCGATCACCGGATTCCCTGTAGCAGGAGTTTCAGTCAAGTTGAGACGTCGCCCGTGCAAGCAGGCTTGGCGCTCTTCTTCGAGGATTTTAATGAGTTGGGCCGTGCTGTAGACGTTAGACATCTTTATTCAAGCAAAATCAATACATTTGCTGGTTTGGCTGATTCGATCGGCTAATTTTTACTAAAGATTCTTTTTTTTTGTGAACAATATCACTTTTGCCGCTATTGTAACCCACATTCTGCAGATGTGGCTGAGCTTACTGGTATTTTTAAGCAATCAAAACTATGAAAATTTTCCTAACCTAATTTTTTTAGGTTTGATTTTTGCTGTTCGTGACAATAACTATAATGTAGAAAAACTTAAGTTATTTTGTTTGAATTAGTTTGCTCTCGCGTGCGATCGATTAATATCGTTTCGGAGCGGAATGATTGAACCTGACTAGGGCGCAGAGAACGCAGAGGAAGACAAGAGAGAGATGAATACAGGACGATGAAACACTGATTTGATCTGACTCGATTTTACAATTGGGATGCTACCGGATTTGAATTTATCTCAAATCCGGTAGCATCGGAATGATTCAGATATATATTCTCGGACTCTGTGTACTCTGTGTTCTAATAAGGTTAAATCATTCCGAATCCAACCGGAAACGATATAAATTCAATAAAATTAGATCGCGCGTGCGGGCCGGACTCCAGCCCACAGGATCGAACTATTTTTGTTATGGTAATCGACCGGAGATGATATTATGCAGTAATGCAAGTGTAATTAATTCTGCACGCCTTAATATGCACAGTCAATTTCAAACTTTTAGGGCGAAGTCTAAGGCTCTAAAATTGACTGACTTTTTCCAATCTCTGTGAATGTTTGAAGTATTTTAAATCTTCGACAAAGATACTTTGGCGGTTAAAAATTCCTGAGTTTGTTTTCACAGATAATTGCACGTCTCCCTTGCTTTTTCCTGCTTGTTTCAACATCTCCATTACCATTTTCCTGTGATTGCGTCCTTCAGCCTTAATTCTTCTCGACTGACTAGAGCTTCGTAATAATCGGGTTTGATTTCTAGGGCGACTCCGTAAGAGTTCATGGCGTCTTGAGTCCGCTGCAATTTTTGCAAAACGTCGCCCCGCTGTGCCCAAGCTTCCCAGTTGTCCGGCTTGAGTTGAATCACTTGGTCAAATGCGACGAGCGATTCGGAATAGCGCTGCATTTTTCCTAGCAGCAAACCTCGCTGCACCCAGCCTTGATAGCTGTCGGGCCAGATAGTAATTGCTCGATCGTAGGATGCTAGAGCTGGTTCGTATTGCTGCAAAGTTGATAGAGCGTTGCCGCGTTTCAACCAAGCTTCAAAATTGTCGGGCACGATTTTAATTACGCGGTTGTAAGCTGCGACTGCTTCTTCGTAACGCTGCAATTTTTCCAGGGCCGCGCCTTGCTGCAATCCTACTTTTGATGTGATTTCTGTTTCTGAACTCAGAGAAATTACTTTGTCATAACAGGCGATCGCTTCTTCGTACTGCTGCAATTGTTCTAGAGCTTCGCCTCGCAAATTCCAAGCTTCTAGAAAATTTCCTTCTATTTGTAGGGCATTGCTGTAAGCGATTATCGCATCTTTGTAGCGTTCCAATTCTGCTAGGGCGATGCCTCTACCCAGCCAAGCTTCGGGGAAGTTTGGATTAATTTGAATTGCTCTGTCAAAAGCAGCGATCGCCTCTTCATAATCTCTCGATTCTGACAGGGTTTGACCGCGCCCGATCCATACTTCTGGATAAAAAGAATTAATTTCAATTGCGCGATCGAAACAAGCAATTGCGCCATCGCGCCACTGGTGTTTGAGGGCCATTCCTTTATAAAACCAAGCTTCGCAATCGTTGGGTTGCAGTTGCAGCACGCGATCGTAAGCTGTGACTGCTTCTCCGTATTTGTGCAGTTTTGCTGAAGCAATACCCCGATTGAACCAAGCCAGACTATTTTGTGGTTGTAGTTGAATGGTGCGATCGTAAGAAGTTACAGCTTCGGCGTAGCGCTCGGCCTTCATCAGAGCCAAACCTCGGTTCAGCCAAGCTTCTGCATTAGTCGAGACGAGCTTGAGCGATCGCTCGTAGGCCGCCACAGCTTCAGCGTAGCGCTCTGCTTGCAGCAAGACGTTGCCTTGCCGACACCACATCGCGGGCAAATTTGGGTGAATTTGGGTCGCTTTTTTGTAACAGCTTGCTGCTTTATCCCACTCCTGCAATTCCTCTAAAACTCTGCCTTGCTGATACCAAGCTTCGTGCTTTTCTGGATTGATTTCAATTGCTTTGTCGAAAGCCGCGATCGCTTCTGAGTAATTCTGTAAATTTAACTGTGCGCTCCCGCGCAGCATCCAAGCCCAATATTCTTCTGGATTAATTGCTATAGCTCGATCGCAACAGGCCACTGTTTCTGCGTAGGAGTGCAGTTGCTTGTAAGCTTTGCCCAGATTCAGCCACGCCCGGGCCCAGTCCGGCTTAATTTGCACCGCTTTTCCATAGCAAATGATCGCCGCTTCGTACCTTCCCGATGCGTACAATCTATTGCCCCGATCGTAATCTGGAAATGCTGCCACAATTCTTAAAATCGGTGGCAGTAGAGCTGGTTGGGGGTTTGACGAGTTTTCCGTGGCTGAAGTCGAGAGGTCTGGCATACGCCTTACATATAAAAAATTTAGTGGGTTGACAAGCTTGCGGTCTTATATATTAACTTATGCTGTTCTTAACTCGCTGCGGTTTTGAAACCAATTTAGCATATCAGGTCTTCTGCCACAAATTATATTTACTTGAGAGCAACTTAAATCTATATGTATAAAATTATGCACAGTTCCCGCTTTCAGTATTCGGCTGTAAAATGCAGTCGGGAAACAAACAAATATCTCGTCATCCTGATTTCAAAATAAATTTCATATGATAACTGTACACAGAATTTTAGATTTTGCGGACTGCTTTACCGATCGCAATTCAAGGTCGATCGACCTTTCCGCCAATTATTGGTACGAAGGCTATTGTCCTCAAAGCGGCGAACTGCTGAGACTCCCGCGCACTCGAATGTCAGAGGATCTCGCCAGGGGTTTAATGCAGTACCTTGCTGCGGACGATTCCTTCGATGGCGAGGGCAAGATGTACGGCCTATTGCTGGTAGAGATGGCTTCGGGGGAACAGGGGATACTCAAAGCATTTTCCGGGCTGCTCAAGGGTTGCAGCGTTGTTGAGGGCTGGGTGCCGCCGATTCCGGGACGATCGCGAGTTCAAGGAGAGGAAGCGCGCGCCTTAACTCAATTGGAGGCGATGAAACAGGAACTGATTGCACTGAATCAACTGCCGCAGCGACAAGAGTATGAAGCTTTATTGAGCGAGTTTGAATTGCAATTGCAATTATTGAACGAACAGCACCGAAACTGCAAGCAACAGCGAGAACAAAAACGTCAATTACTGTCTCAAACTCTCGCAGCAGAAGCACTCTCAATTGCGCTCGAACAATTGAATCAAGCCAGTCGTTTGGAGGGAATTGAACGCAGGCAATTGAAACGGCGGCGGGATGAAACATTGCAGCCGCTAAAACTCTTAATTGAAGCTGCCGACGAGCGGATGCGGGCGCTGAAAAAGCAGCGAAAAGAGCTTTCCCGCGAACTTCAGGCGCAGATGCACGCGGCCTATACGCTGGTTAATTTTTTGGGTAAATCGCGATCGCTCTTGCAATTGATGCCTGCGGGTGCTATTCCCACGGGAACGGGCGATTGTTGCGCGCCAAAATTGCTGCACTATGCTGCTGCAAATCATTTAAAACCCCTAGCAATGGCAGAGTTTTGGTGGGGGCCGAGTTCTGGAGATAAGATTCAAGGGGAATTTTACGGTGCTTGTGGCGATCGGTGTCAGCCGCTGATGGGTTTTTTGCTTTCTGGATTGGGTGAAAATAAATCAAAATTACCGATTATTTATCAAGATGAGTGGTTAATTGCTGTCAACAAGCCCGCCGGATTGCTATCAGTTCCCGGTCGCTATTTCGATACTCAAGATAGCGTTCAAAGCCGCTTGCAAAACTATTTTTCCGATGGCTTGAATTTGAAGAATGTTCACCGATTGGATTTAGAAACATCGGGTATTTTGCTGCTGGCGCGCGACAAAGAAACCCACAGCCAATTGAGCGGTCAATTTGCTAACAAACAAGTTCGCAAAGTTTACGAAGCGGTGCTTTCTGGGACTGTAAAAATTGATGCTGGGACGATCGAACTTCCACTTTGGGGCGATCCCGAAAATCGCCCTTACCAACAAGTTAATTGGGAGTGCGGAAAGCCCAGCGTTACTGGCTTTCAGGTAATGGCGAGGGAGGGAAATCATACTCGCGTCGAGTTTTGGCCGCTGACGGGGCGCACGCATCAGTTGCGGGTTCATGCAGCGGATGTCGGAGGGTTGGGAATACCGATTTTGGGCGATCGACTTTACGGATGTCGGGCTGCTGCGAGTCGATTGCACTTACACGCGCGGGAACTTTGCTTTGAGCACCCGCAGTCGGGAGAATGGCTGCACTTACAGGCGGCGACTCCATTTTGAGCACGCGGGCGATCGATATTTGTAGAATTACCAGCAATGGTTCCTAGGGCGGACACGATATAGAGATATGCTGACAAAGATTTGTTGGCAAGTCCTGTTTGAGTTATATTGAGAAGCGATCGAACTCAAATTTTTCAGATTCTTCAGTTGAGTAAATATCAAAATTATGACTACTCAAACAACCTCTCCACTCCTACTCAGTTCCTTCAAAATCGGAGATTTAACCTTAAAAAATCGGGTAGTCATGGCACCCCTGACGCGGAGCAGAGCCGGTGAATCGCGGATGCCCAACGCCTTGATGACAGAATATTACACTCAGCGAGCCGGAGCTGGTTTAATCATTACAGAAGCTACGGTGGTTTCTACTCAAGCTATTGGTTGGCTGAATACGCCCGGTATTTATTCAGACGAGCAAGGCGAAGCTTGGAAACAAGTTGTAACTGCGGTTCATGCCCGCGAAACGCCGATTTTCATGCAGCTTTGGCACTGCGGACGATCTTCCCACAGCAGTTTTCATGAAAACAATCAATTGCCAGTTGCAGCATCTGCCATCAAAATAAACGGAGAAGGCATTCATACTCCTGCGGGAAAACAACCCTACGAAACCCCCCGCGCTCTAGAAACCGATGAAATCTCGCTGGTTGTAGAAGATTATCGCAAGGCGGCGGAACGGGCAAAAATAGCAGGTTTTGACGGTGTAGAAATTCACGCGGCAAACGGCTATCTCATTGACACATTTCTGCAAACCAGAACCAATCACCGCAGTGATTCCTATGGTGGGGCAGTCGAAAATCGCTACCGTTTTCTTAAGGAAATTGTAGAGGCGATTATCACAGTATTTCCGGCAAACAGAGTGGGAGTTAGACTTTCTCCCAATGGTGTTTACAATGATATGGGTTCTCCAGAATATCGGGAAGATTTTCTGTATTTCGCAGGGCAGTTAAATGCCTATGATTTAGCTTACCTTCACTTGGTGGACGGTCTGGCATTTGGCTTTCACGAATTGGGAACGCCGATGATGATAGCAGAGTTTCGCGATGTGTTTGCCGGGCCGCTGATTGGCAACTGCGGATACACTCAAGAACAGGCTGAAACGGCTTTGAGCAGCAAAGTGGCGGATTTAATTGCTTTTGGTCGCGATTTTATCAGCAATCCAGATTTGGTAGAGCGTTTTACTAATGGTTGGCCGCTCAATCCGCCTGCAGAAGTTGGCGTCTGGTATTCTTTTGGGCCTGAAGGTTATATCGATTTCCCTAGGTATCAGGAATCTCAAGCTATTTCCTGAGCCTCAGATTACATGGATGACACCTGCTGTTAGATCCCAGATTTCTTTAAGAAGTCTGGAATCTGGCTAATCTAAAATTGATTGACTGCTTCGTAATCTTCCCAAGCTGCTTTGGCACCAAATTCGACGATCGCACTCCAATCACAAGCATATTCTCCAGCACAACTAAAAGAACCAAGTTCCAAGACATAAAGCTCTCCCTCTGACTCGCAGATATCGATCGTGTAAACAGATTCTGGATACCAACTCACTTGTTTTAAAACTTCCCTAGGATAGTTTTCTAAATATCCTCCCCTGATTGTTTCATCAACTCTTTCTTCTCCAAATAAATACAAAAAACCAGTAATAATTTGATTTTTATAAACAAAAAATCTCCATTCTTTCGTGATTTCTCGCTTACCACTGACTAAAACCAAAGTTGTTTCGTCCCTTTTTAATTCACTTCCCAGAGATTGCATAGTATTTAAAATATTCAGGTTAAAAACCCCGGCTCGAAATGACTTCATATTGCTGTCAGGTCGAATAAATAAATCTCCCTCGGATTTGAAGTATTCCAGAATTTCGGTTTTTCTTCTGATTAATTCGCCCAAAGAAAGAATAAAATACTTTTCATTTAACAAGTATTGACCGAAATAAGTGTAGTAACTGGAACAGCGGAGATTTTTTTCATCCATATAAGCTCCGGGAATCCACGAAGTTCTTAAGATATCCCGACCCAAATTCAGAGTTCCCATGAATAAAACACAATCATCAGGGGGAAAATATTGATGAGCTGCTTCAGGGCGAAAATTGAGATATTTAGTTTCTTGGTAAATGTATCCTTGTTTCTGTAGTTCTGCCAAAAATTCTGATTCGCGATCGTAAATATCTTTTTCAATCAACCAATTTACTTTTTTCATGACTCTTTGAAGTTCTGGTGTTTGAGAAGCAACTCCCGCAAAGAGAGCAAAAATGACTTAATCTAAACCCAATAGCAAAAAGACAGTTGAGATCGAGAACGTTTCCTTCTATCCTAATAAGCGTAGGATATTTTCAAACATCCGAGCTACGAGCTCAGCTTTTGAGATCCTGAAAATAATCAATAGCGGAAGCGCTTTTAACAAGATGGCAGAAAATCACAAATCAACGGTTATCATCACCGGCGCTTCCTCCGGCGTCGGTTTGTACGGCGCGAAAGCCCTTGCAGACAAAGGATGGCACGTAGTCATGGCCTGTCGCGACGTGCGGAAAGCCGGAGACGCAGCCCAGGAGTTGGGCATACCTCAAGGCAGTTTCTCCATCATGCAAATTGACTTGGGAGATTTGGAGAGCGTGCGCCGATTTGCTAGGGAATTCAAGGCCAGCGGCAGGCCTCTCGATGCTTTGGTGTGCAACGCGGCAATTTATATGCCTTTGATTAAGGAACCGCTGCGGAGCCCGGAGGGTTACGAGTTGACGATGACTACAAATCACCTCGGTCATTTCCTGCTGTGCAACTTGATGATGGAAAATATGAAGCCTTCCTACTATAACGATGCGAGAATCGTGATTTTGGGAACCGTGACTCACAATCCAGACGAGTTGGGCGGCAAGATTCCGCCGCGCCCGGATTTGGGAAATTTTGAGGGCTTTGAAGCGGGTTTTAAAGACCCAATTTCGATGGCTGACGGCAAGCAGTTTGAACCGGTCAAGGCTTACAAAGATAGCAAAGTTTGCAACGTGCTGACGATGCGGGAATTGCACCGCCGCTTTCACGAATCTACGGGGATTAATTTCACTTCGCTTTATCCCGGATGCGTCGCGGATACGCCGCTGTTCCGCAATCACTATCCTTTATTTCAGAAGCTTTTCCCGCTGTTTCAAAAGAATATTACCGGGGGTTACGTGTCGCAGGAGTTGGCCGGGGAAAGGCTGGCGATGGTGGTTGCAGATCCCGAATACAAGCAATCTGGCGCTTATTGGAGTTGGGGAAACCGCCAGAAAAAAGATGGCAAATCTTTTGTGCAGAAGGTTTCTCCGCAGGCGCGGGATGATGAGAAAGGCGAGCGGATGTGGGAGTTGAGCGCTCGGTTGGTGGGTTTGACTGACGGGGCTCCAATGGGTGCTGCTAGTGCGGGTCGATCGGCATAATATCGTGTCTGCACTGCTAACCGGGAGAACGGACGGTCGTTTGCACTACAAACTGTTTGTGTCAGCGACTTGACATGATGTAGTTGATAGTTTGTGCACCACAATCTCAGAAACCGGGTTTTTTACTTTGTCTGCGGGCTGTGACGAAGTGAACGTAGGAAAAACCCGGTTTTTTGCTATTGGTACGATCGCCCCATGAACCTCAAAGCGCAGGTTGGGCGATGGAATAAATCGATTTTTTATACCGTTGGCGATCGAATGTCGAGATCTTGTTGCGGATCGGCATCCCGTTGATGCGTAAGTTTTGGGGGACGAACACCGGAGCGATTTTTGGGTTTTTGGCCGTTGCGAAACTTTTGGTGGCGAAGGTTGTTGGCTTTTTTGCGGTTAAGATTAATTTTAAGTTTAGGGTGCACGGGTTCCTGAAAAGATTTTCACCCAATTATTCGAGATAATTAGATCCTATGGCTTGTCGATCGCAAAAACTTTTTTTAATCGCTGGAATTTTTGGCTTAGTTTGGTTGGGAAAACCAGCGAAAACATCCGCTAGCAATGTTGCAATTTTTACTTCCAATGTTGAGGATTTGACCGCAGTCAGTAGCGATCGCGATCGACACGAGGGAAGCACTGATAATCTTGACACTCGCGAAGACTTGGTCGCCCCAGCATCAGATCGATCGGCTTTGCCACCAATTATACCTGCAGGAACTCCCGATTTACAGTCAGAAGTTGCCCATTGGGCCGATCGCACCTCGATCGCCACAACTCAAGAAATGGCGCTTTCTAACTCAGGTAAACCGCTAGAAGAAAGTATTAGCGCCCAAAAAATTGGTTTGGAGGGCGATCGAGATTCGCAACTAATCTCAAATCCGGTGACATCGGAATTAGAACCGAGTTTTGTCGCGATCGCGGGTACAGACAATTCTGATAACAATATCAGCCAACTGCCCAACCCAATTCAACCGAGAGAGCCGGAATTTCCCGCACCAATCGCCCCCGAACCGCCTCCGCCCTCTCCCCTCCAGCCAACCCCAGCAACACCTGTTCCCGGCGACACCAGACCGGGGATTCCGGGTACAATTCGGGTGGAGCGCTTTGAATTTGAAGGCAACACGGCTTTTAGCGATCGCGAACTGGCAGAAGTTACGCAGCAATTTGCGGGGCGCGAAATCACCTTTGCCGAACTGATCGCAGCGGAAGCAGCCGTCACTCAAAAATACGTAGCAGCCGGATACATCAATTCCGGGGCTGTAATTCCCGCCAACCAAAGCTTTCCCAGGGAAGGAGGCGCGGTAAAAATTCGGATTGTCGAAGGCGGGTTAGATGAAATTAAGATTGCGGGAAACAGGCGCTTAAATTCAAGTTACGTGCGATCGCGCCTCGAACGCGCCACCAGAAGGCCGCTCAATCGCGATCGGCTGCTGGAAGCCTTGCAAATGCTGCAACTCGACCCCTTAATTGCCAATATTTCCGCCGAACTGCAAGCCGGAAGCCGCCCGGAAAACAGCAGGTTGGAAGTGCGGATTAAAGAAGCAGACAGCCTCAGCGGCGAAGTGTTCGCAGACAACAACCGATCGCCCAGCGTGGGTAGTTTTCGGCGCGGCGTGCGCGTCAATCAAGCAAATTTGCTCGGTTTGGGCGACGGATTGGAGGTATCCTACGCTAACACCGACGGTAGCAACGAATTTAACGGTAGCTACACAGTTCCCGTCAACGCGCGCAACGGCACAATTCGGTTTGCTGCGGGTGCTGCGAGTACCAACGTGATCGAGGAACCCTTTGCTGCGGCAGAAATTGAGGGTAAATCGCGCACTTACGAGTTAACTTACCGCCAGCCGATTGTCGAAAAGCCCGATCGCACTTTAGCTTTGGGAGTAAGTTTATCGCGCCAAGAAAGCGATACATTCCTTTTGGGTGAAAGATTTGCGCTGTCGGCGGGAGCAAACGATCGCGGGGAAACGCGGGTTTCGGCGGTGCGGTTTTTTCAAGAATACGTGCAGCGAAATACTCGACAAGTGATCGCGGCGCGATCGCAGTTTTCCGTCGGTAGCAATTTGTTCGGCGCTACTGAGAACAATAGCGGCCCTGACAGCCACTTTCTGGCGTGGCGCGGACAAGCGCAGTACGTGCGGCTCTTAGCGCCGGAAACCTTACTGATAGTGCGTTCCGACATTCAATTAGCCGATCGCCCGCTGCTTTCTCTGGAACAAATCGGGATCGGCGGTGTTCAAAGCGTGCGCGGGTACCGCCAAGATTTGCTGTTAACTGATAGCGGTGCGATCGCTAGCGCAGAAGTGCGAATCCCGGTTTGGCGCGCGCCGAAAGTTAAAGGATTGTTGCAGGTGGCTCCGTTTATCGATTTTGGGGTGGGCTGGAACCATTCGGGGGAAAAAGCGAATCCTGAGTCTGACACGCTGTTGGGTGCGGGTTTGGGGCTGGTTTGGCAGATGGGCGATCGGCTGAACGTGCGTCTAGACTACGGTATTCCTTTGATTAATGCTCGATCTGGCGATTCCCTACGGGATAGCTCCGCTTCACGAACTTTGCAGGAAAAAGGCCTCTACTTTCGGATTAATTACTTTGCTTTCTAAATTGTCGGTTGGGTTGAGTGCGATCGAACCCTTCGCCCAACACTTTCCTCTTTAGCGCTGACGGTCAAATTTTATTAAGTGGCGGTATCGATCTTACTCTTAAATTGTGGGATTTCGCCACCGGATGTTGTATGAGGATGTTGATGGGCGATCGGCTGTATGAAGGCATGAATATTCAAGGTGCAACGGGATTGACGAATGCTCAAAAAACGACACTGAAAGCGTTAGGATCGTTGGTGTAGCTGGCGTGTGGTGTGGGGAAAATTATAATGGTCTTGAAAATTTCGATCGACACCTATGGGGTCACTTTATGGAGCCAAATGATACATCTGCCCGATACGACCGAATAGCCCAATGGTGGCAAGCTAAACATCAAGATTCAACCTACGGGATTGCCCAATTAGAACGGGCGATCCAATTTAGTTCCAAGCAGCACGCAGCACTTGATGTCGGGTGTGGAAGTAGCGGGCGTTTTATTAACAGCTTATTCAACCATGGATTTCAGCCTGAAGGACTTGATATTTCTAGCGCAATGATCGATTTAGCCCAGCGCCTACATCCAGAAATCACCTTTTACCGGGAAGACATTTGTGATTGGCAGCCGCCGAAACTTTACAGCCTGATTGCAGCGTGGGACAGCACTTTTCATCTACCACTTAACAAGCAAGCGCCTATGATGAAAAAGCTATGCGATGCGCTTGAACCCGATGGAATCCTCCTTTTCACCTGTGGCGGCGGACATACAAGCAGCGAGATTTCGGGGGCATTTCAGGGTCAAGACTTTGAGTACAGCACTTTGGGAGTAGATACTTTCCTGCGAATTCTGGCGGAGCATCATTGCACCTGCCGTCATCTAGAATATGACCAGTATCCTGAAAATCATGTTTATATCATTGCCCAAAAGACCTAATCTATCATTCGCACAATAAAACTGTGGGAGAGCGCGACAGGACACTGTATCAAAACATTGATGGGCGATCGATGTTCTGCGGGGCAAGCAGGCGATCGCGCAAGCCTTGTGGGTCGAATTTTGCTTGATTCATAGCGCGAATCTCTTGCGATTGCTGCCGTCGCTGTTGCAAGTACGCTTCTACTTCCGATTCGTGGTTGAGATAGAAGGCGATGGTGGCATAAACGTCAGCTAGATTCAGAGATGGATAACGATAAACAGTTTCCTCTGCGGTCGCGCCCTGCTGAAAGACAGCGATTACAGTATCTAATGTAACGCAAGTTTTTCCAATGAGAATCACACCATCTTCATTTGCATTTAAAGGAGCCGGTTCAGCTACGATTGTCAGTGTCATAAGCATATTCAAATTCAATATCCCAATAGTAGCAAATCCACTCGTCGCGCTTCCAACATTGCAGCCACCTCCTCATCTGTCGGTGCGGGTTGGTCTGTCTTTAGCAAGCCTCGCATCCGCTGAATCGCACCAGAACGATCGACCCCGGTAACTCGCCGATCTTGTAAGGACTCAATGATGGCGCCCACTAACGCAAGGCGATCGCTCGGTGGCAGTTTGAAGACGTGTTCCTTGACTTCTTGTAGTAACATAGACGGCTCCTAAGATTGAAGGTGTCTACCGTCTAGTATGAACGATTGCGTTTTCCATGACCAGCTTGATTCCCTCCATGACAGCTTCGTAAGAGCCATCACACCACTAAGCACCCTACAAGTTGGCATATTTCCTGTGGCTTCGGTAACTTGGGTGACAAGTTTTCATTGTGTTCTCGACCTTTGCCAAATATTAGCCTGTGGCTGCGGAGCTGGCAAATTTGTCAGTTATCTTTAGCGCTGACTGTCAATTTTTATTAAGTGGCGGTCTCGCTACTTGGGTCGCCAACATTGGGGCGATCGCACTGATATAATCCAAATATATAATTATGATGGAACCGGAAACCATATTATTTATATAACAGGATTTAAGCTATGTCTCGCCTGTCTTCCTTCCTACTGTTTGCCTTGGTGTTGCTATTTCCCTCGAAAACCTTCGCCCAAATCGTCCCCGATAATACTTTGGGCCCGGAAAGTTCGCGCATTGTTCCCGATACTATCAACAACTTACCCTCAGATAGAATTACCGGCGGCGCAACTCGCGGGGTTAACCTATTTCACAGTTTCGGCGAATTCAACATCAATCAAGGGCGGGGAGCTTATTTTGCCAATCCCAGCGGAATTGCTAACATTTTTACCCGCGTTACGGGCGGTAAATCCTCAAATATTTTAGGAAATTTGGGAGTTTTAGGCAATGCTAATTTATTTTTAATTAACCCCAAAGGCATTGTATTCGGTCCCAATGCGCGGTTAGATTTGCGCGGTTCGTTTTTGGCTTCTTCTGCGACAGGCGCGGTGTTTAATAACGGTTTTGAATTTAGCGCTGCTAATCCCAACGCAGTACCTTTGTTAGCGATTAATATTCCTGTGGGTTTAAGCTTTCGAGACAATCCCGGTGCAATTGTCAATACTTCGAGAGTTACTCAAAAAATTGAAGGTACAGAAATACCTGTCGGTTTAGCAGTTGCTCCCGGTCAAACCTTAGCAATGGTAGGAGGAAATTTAATTTTTAATAATGGTTTTGCCAGCGCTTTTAGCGGTAATATTCAATTAGGGAGCGTCGCCAGTCCGGGTTTAGTAAGCTTTAACATCGCGCCTACTGGCTTAGGTTTAGATTATACAAATATTGCCAAATTTGGCAACATTGAATTATCAGGTTTATCGGCGGTGACGGCGAGCGGGCCTGCTGGTGGCTCGATCGCGCTCCGGGGTTCAAATGTGATTTTGCGCGATCGGGCTTCCCTAGTTTCCGATACATTGGGAAGTCTCAACGGCCGCGATATTACAGTTGATACAGCACAGTTAAGAATATTAGACCAAGCCTTTATTTCAACTGGTACTACCGGGACGGGAGCCGGAGGAAATGTCAGCATCCGCGCGACAGATGCTGTAGAAATTACAGGAATAGGATTTGATAACTTTCGGCGCAATGTTCTCGATGCCGGCACAACAGGAACTGCTAGCTTTTCAACCAGGCAAAGCGGCATAGCTGTCGGGACGGTGGGCGCGGGTGCGGCGGGGAATATTACAGTTGATACTAAGCAACTAATGCTCCGAGAAGGCGCGTTAATCATCAACCCGAGTTACGGTGCAGGAGCAGGGGGGAATGTGGCAATTAAAGCTTCTGAATCAGTCGAAGTCAGCGAATCTGGGCTGTTCACCACCGCGATCGATCGAGGTAGGGGAGGCAATTTAATAGTTGATACCGCAAAGCTAACTGTGCGTAATGGGTCAGTTTTATCAAGTGCAACTGTGGGTGCAGGTAATGGTGGAAACTTAATCGTGAAAGCTTCTGACTCGGTACTACTCACAGAATACCGATTAGATAGTACCTTCGGTACTGGTATTATCACTAACAGTATTGGCGGTACGGGAAACGCGGGAAATATAGAAATTAATACACCCTCTTTACTGATCGAAGGGGGAACTTCGATCAGTTCTACCAGCGGAGTTACATCTAGAAATGGTGTGATTCCTGCTGTCGGTAGGGGTGGAAACATTACCATAAATGCTGCAGACTCTGTGACACTAACCGGTAGCCGCCAAAGTGACAGCTTATCAGCGGCTCGTATTGCTCGCAGTCAATTAATTACCGGAACTGTTGCGGGTGGTAGTTCTGGAGATTTGAGGATTAATACTAGGCGATTGACTGTTGAAGGTGCAGCGGCCATAGGAGCATCTACTCTAGGTGCGGGTAATGGCGGAAATATCATTGTCAATGCTTCGGAATCGGTAAAACTGATTGGAACCACAGATAATTTGTCTGCTTCCGGTATAGCAACCGCTTCGGGAGAGACTGTGTATCAGACTTTATTTCGGCTTGCTCCCCCCACGGGCGCGGCGGGAAACATCAGCATTACTACACCAAGCTTGACTGTAGGGGATGGGGCGACGATCGCTGTCGGGAGTTTGGGTTCGGGACGCAGTGGTAATATTAATGTTGTCGCAAATTCGATCGCCCTCGACAACAAAGCCAGTATTGACGGCACGACTGTATCCGGTGTCGGGGCAAATATTAACCTGCAAGCGCGAAATATCCAGTTGCGACGCGGGAGCAGAATTACAACAGATGCAGGTACTTCTGAGGGTGGAAACATCAACATTAACAGCGATACTTTGGCTGCTTTACCCAAGGAAAATAGCGATATTACTGCTAATGCGCGATCGGCCGGGGGAGGTCGGGTTAAGATTAATGTCCCCAATGTTTTCGGCTTTAGCGCCGTTAGCCGCGAACAAGTGCGAGGAAATTTGGAATTAACAGATGCTCAATTTGCAGATTTGCAAGTAACTCCTACTTCTCTGCTTCAAAGCAGCGACATCGCCGCGATTTCCCAAAGCGGGGGCCCGGCTTTGCAAGGTACTGTTACTTTTAGTTCTTCTGGGGTGAATCCGGCTCAAGGTTTAGTGGAACTGCCGCAAAATTTGGTCGATCGGGCGGCGTTAATTGCTGCAAATCCCTGCATAAAAAGGGGCGAGAACGAGTTTACCGTCACTGGCAAAGGGGGAGTGCCGGCGAGTCCTAACGATGTTCTCAGCAGCGAATCTGCACCGTTTCCGTGGGTGGAAGGTTCGGCAGCGGATTCTGTAACGGATGTCACGGATGTCACGGATGTCACGGATAGAGGTTCGAGGGAAGAAAGGGAAAAAAAAGCTCAGGAAGTTGTTCCGGCGCGCGGTTGGGTGGTGAATGAGAAAGGGGAGGTGACGCTGGTGGGTGCGGAAGTTGCGGGTGATTTTCCCCAGCGCACTCCTCATCCCCTGTCGGTTTGTCAGCCGCGATGAGTCCAAAATAGTTAAAGTTTTAAAATTGGTCTAGTTGTCAGCTAAGGCTCGAAAACTTAATAAGTTAAACACCTCCTACATTCTTCTCTCCTGTAAGTTGCAAGAAAGAAGGAGGCAGAGCCTCCGCACCTGCATTACCAGGCTCTTCCTGGTAACGAGCAACGAGCAATTTTCATTCCTAACAAAAGGTTAATTATGGTTTTCCAAAATCTCGAATTCAGGAAATTATCTAAAATTAACGAACTAAAAGACCGAGAAAAATACTATATAGCAGGAGCGAGTTACCTGTTACTTTTGAGTTTTTACTTGTGCCTTTTTCCCGATCGCGCGATCGGCCAAATCGTCCCCGATAATACTTTGGGCCCGGAAAGTTCGCGCCTTGTCCCCGATACTGTCAACAACTTACCCTCAGATAGAATTACCGGCGGCGCAACTCGCGGGGTTAACCTATTTCACAGTTTCGGCGAATTCAACATCAATCAAGGGCGGGGAGCTTATTTTGCCAATCCCAGCGGAATTGCTAACATTTTTACCCGCGTTACGGGCGGTAAATCCTCAAATATCTTAGGAACTCTGGGAGTTTTAGGCAATGCTAATTTGTTTTTAATTAACCCCAAAGGCATTGTATTCGGCCCAAATGCCCGGTTAGATTTGCGCGGTTCGTTTGTAGGTTCAACGGCTGACAGTGTTGTGTTTAATAACGGCTTAGAATTCAGCAGCACCAACCCGCAAACATCACCGCTATTAACAGTTAATATTCCCGTTGGTTTAAGATTTAGAGACAATCCCGGTACAATTGTCAATCAATCGACGGCGACGGGAAAGAGCAACCTGCCAGCATCTCCCGTGCCAATTCCGATTACTAATCGAGTTGGTTTAGCCGTAGACCCAGGTCAAACTTTAGCACTGATTGGCGGCGACATCCAAATCCCAGGCGGCAATTTAACCGCCAATGGCGGACAAATTTTGCTCGGTAGTGCAGCCAGTCCCGGTTTAGTTAATTTGGCACTGACATCGGGCCTGCAGCAGGGAAGTTTAAGTTTAAATTATGACAAAATTCAGAACTTCGGCAATATTCAAATATCCGATGGAACGCTCATAAATACCAGCGGCACCGGTGGCGGCCGAGTAGAGTTAAAAGGTGGAAATATCACCCTCGACGCTGCGCGATTTTATGCGATTACACTGGGCAATATTGATGGTAGAGGTATCGATATCGATGCCCAAAAGTTGCGATCGCAAAACGGTACACAATTTTCTACTTTGACTCTAGGAGACGGTGCCGGAGGTAATATCAATTTCCGTGCTGCTGATTCAATAGAAATGAGCGGGCTGGGAGTTGATGCCTTTCAACAGGTGGCAATTACATACCTGGTATCGGGAACCACAGACCCGTTTGGCCCGCTATTTACGCTGTTTAATGCTAGTGCTGGTGCTGGTGCTGGGGGGAGTATTACCTTCGAGACCGGACGCTTGCTATTCAACAATGGGGTACTCGGTAGCGGGATAACTTTTGGTAGTGGAAGGGGCGGCAATTTGATTGTTCGCGCCAATACTTTTGAGATGGTGGGTTCTGGAGTCAATAACGGGACGGCGAAAGAAAGTACCGGCGCGGGAGGAGGTATTAGTATTGATGTCAGTCGATTAATTATGCGCGACGGTTCTCTTCTGGGTACTACGAGTTACAGCAGCGGCCCGTCTGGGAGTATTAATGTTAAAGCTGCTGAATCAGTCGAATTGTCTAACAGCGGCCCGAGAACAGTTGTGTCAACCGGAATTAGCACGCTAACTATCGGTTCTACCGGCCCTGCAGGGAATATTAATGTTGATACGAAGCGGTTGAGTCTCTCTGGCGGTTCTGCGTTTACATTAGGAACTGGTGTTTTAGTTGGCAGGTTTTTGTTTTCTCAGGATGGCGGGCCTGCTGGAAATTTAACAGTTAGGGCGACTGAATCAGTAGAAATTTCAGGTATTTCTCAAGTTTTGACTAGCGGAATTCAGAATGCTAGCGCCCTGACTTCTGGAACTTTGAGTTCTAGTCGGGGCGGGGATATTCGTGTTGATACGCCCAGCCTGATTGTGCGGGATGGGGGGATAGTTTCTACGAGTTCTTTGGGTAGGGGAGATGTGGGGAATATTACTGTGAATGCCGATCGCATTCAAGTCAGCGGCAGCGGCAATAACGGTTTGTTTGTCAGTACAATAGATGCTTCGGTTGGCAAGACATTCGGTACTAATCCCGATGCTACAGCAAATGCTGGCTCGTTGAATCTGACGGCGCGCGATCGACTAACTGTCGCAAATGGAGCTACAATCACGGTGCAGGCTACGGGAACCGGACGCGCTGGTAATATTAATGTTGTCGCAAAGTCGATCGCCCTTGACAACAAAGCAAGAATTGACGGCACAACCGTATCGGGTACCGGAGCAAATATTAACCTGCAAGCACAAGACATCGAATTGCGCCGCGGGAGTCGAATTACCACCGATGCGGGCAATTCTGACGGCGGCAACATCAACATCAACAGCGGCATTCTTGTCGCCCTCCCCCAAGACAACAGCGACATCACCGCTAACGCCCGCACAGCAGCCGGCGGGCGCGTCAGCGTCAATGTCCCCAGTGTTTTTGGCTTTAGTGCAGTTACTCGCGAACAAGTCAGAAGCAGGTTGAATCTGGATGACGCGCAATTTGCAGATTTGCAAGTAAGTCCTACTTCCCTACTTGGGAGTAGCGACATCGCCGCGATTTCCCAAAACGCCGGCCCGGCTTTGCAAGGGGCGGTAACATTCGGCGCCTCTGGGGTGAATCCCGCTCAAGGTTTAGTGGAACTGCCGCAAAATTTAGTCGATCGGGCGGCATTAATTGCTGCAAATCCCTGTCTCGAAGGGGGCGAGAACGAATTTACAGTCACCGGCAAAGGGGGAGTGCCACCGAGTCCTAACGATGTTCTCAACAGCGAATCTGCACCGTTTCCGTGGGTGGAAGGTTCGGCAGCGGATTCTGTAACGGATGTCACGGATGTCACGGATGTCACGGATAGAGGTTCGAGGGAAGAAAGGGAAAAAAAAGCTCAGGAAGTTGTTCCGGCGCGCGGTTGGGTGATGAATGCAAAAGGGGAAGTTACGCTGGTGGCTGCGGAAGTTGCGGGTCAATTTCCACAGCGCACGAGGCATCCTATTTCGGTTTGTCAGGCCCGATGACCTGAAAATAGCTGATGTTGGAAAAATTATTTCCGAATGTCAGCTAACAAAAGGTTATATCAAATCCTCTCTTCATCGGAATAGTAAATTCACTGTTGACTGTTAACATCATGTATGAGTGCAACCGGAATTGATATTAATTATGCTTTTTCAAAATCTATAATTGTGGGAATTAAGCAACATGAATCAGCTAAAAGACCGAGACAAATACTATATTTCAGTTTTCAAGTGGATGAAATACAGTAGGAAGGCAGCAGTGCCTTGTCCCTACCCGATATCGGTACTTAAGTCCACAGAAAACCGCTATCTTTCAGGAGCTATTTACCTGTTACTTTTGAGTGGTTATTGGTGCTTTTTTCCCGTCAGCGCGATCGGCCAAATCATCCCCGACAGCAGCTTGGGTGCAGAAAGTTCCCGAACTGTTTCTGATACTATCAACAACTTACCCTCAGATAGAATCACTGGCGGCGCAACTCGCGGAGTAAATTTATTTCACAGTTTCCGAGAATTTAACGTCGGTGAAGGCAGAGGAGCATATTTTGCCAATCCTCATGGGATTGCTAATATTTTTACCCGCGTTACTGGTGGCAATCCTTCCAATATTTTAGGTGTTTTGGGAGTGCAAGGCAATGCCAATTTATTTTTACTTAATCCCAAAGGAATTCTCTTCGGCCCTAATGCGAGGTTAGATTTACGCGGTTCATTTATTGGTTCAACTGGTAGCGGGGTTCTCTTCGATAACGGCTTTGAATTTAGTGCAGCTAATTCTAATGCAGTGCCATTATTAGCGATTAATATTCCTGTGGGTTTGAGATTTCGAGAAAATCCTGGCCCAATTGTCAATCAGTCAATTGCTCCTAACCCATCACCGCCTGACATTCCCTTACCAGTCCCAATTTTTGATAATATTGGTTTAGCAGTAGACCCCGGTCAAACCTTAGCCCTAGTAGGGGGAAATATCCAATTCAACGGGGGAATTGCTACCGCCAGTACCGGACAAATTCTTCTGGGAAGCGTCAAAAGTCCAGGTTTAGTGCAATTTGAAACTACCGCTTTAGGTCTGAATTTAAACTATACCAATATTCAGAACTTCGGCAATATTGACATGAACAGTGCATTGATCAATACCAGCGGATCAGGAGGTGGAAGAATTGACATCAGGGGTGGAAATGTCACTCTCAGTAATTCAGGAATTTATGGCTTGACACTAGGAAATATAGACGGCAGAGGCATTAACATCAATGCCCAAAACTTACGATTAGATCGGGGATCGCAAATTTTCACCACGACACTGGGAGAGGGGAAAGGGAGCAATATTAATATTCGCGCTACTGACTTGGTAGAAATGATCGGCCTAGGAATTGAGGGCTATCAGCAGCTTACAGAAAATTTTCAGACATCTGGAACAGGGAACCCTTTTATTTCGCAAATTGTTTTGTTTACTAGCACTATTGGCAGTGGAGCCGCCGGGGACATTAACATTGAAGCCGGACGACTGTTGATGAGCAATGGGGTAGTGGCCGGTGCTCCCACCTTTGGTGCTGGGAATGGCGGAAATCTGACTATCCGCGCCAATACCGTCGAACTCGTCAGTTCAGCGCTCTATAACGGAACAACGAACGAAAGCACCGGTCAAGGCGGAAACATTACTGTTGAAGCCCAACGGTTAATGCTGCGCGATGGCGGTGCTTTTGCCAGCTTCAGCCTTAGTGATGGAGCATCGGGGAATATTGCGATTAAAGCCAGTGAATCTGTGGAATTGTCGGGTAGTCTCCCTGTAGGTTTAGGGCAAACTCGGCTCGGTACAAATACTTTTGAGGGGAATGGAAAAGGTGGGGATATTACGATCGACACTAAGCGGCTGAGTGTTTCTAATGGAGCCACAATTAGTTTAACGACGGGTGCGATTTTTGGCGAAGTTGTGTTTTCTACAAGTGGGGGGACTGGAGGAAATTTAACAGTGAGAGCCTCCGAGTCTATAGAAGTGAGCGGCGAGTCAAGATTTTTGGGGAATGCGGGCTATGTAGCAAGTTCTTTTGTTACTCAAACTGCAAGTTCTGGTAGGGGTGGAGATATCCGCCTCTCAACACCTAAACTAACTGTGCAGAATGGTGGCGTTATTTCTGCGGCTTCTTTGGGTATAGCAAATGCAGGAGATATTACAATTAATGCCGATCGCTTAAAAGTGCAAGGTATTGGGAGTAACAGTCGGTTGAGGAGTGGAATTGAAGCCTCGGCTGGTAGGGCGTTTAATGCTATTAATTCCAATGCTACCGGAAATGCAGGCTCGTTGAATTTGAATGCTAATCAATTGATTATTCGGGATAGTGCAGTGGTTAATGTTCAATCTTCAGGAACAGGTAGGGCTGGCAATATTAACGTTGTCGCCGACTCAATTGCTCTGGATAATAAAAGCATAATTGATGGCACGACTGTATCGGGTAGAGGAGCAAATATTAACCTGCGATCGCAAGACATCCTATTGCGCCGCGGAAGCAGAATTACAACGGATGCAGGTAGTTCTGACGGTGGAAACATCAATATTAACAGCAGTCTTCTCGCTGCTCTCCCCAAGGAAAATAGCGATATTACTGCGAATGCGCGATCGGCCCAAGGTGGCCGCGTAAATGTCAATGTCCCCAATGTCTTGGGCTTTGCAGGAGTGGGGCGCGAACAAATCAGAAGCAGGTTGAATCTCAGTGACGCGCAATTTGCAGATTTGCAAGTAAGTCCTACTTCTCTGCTTCCCACCAGCGATATTGCGGCTATTTCCCAAAGTGGCGGCCCGGCTTTGCAAGGGACAGTAACGTTTAGCCCTGCTGGGGTGAATCCCGCTCAAGGTTTAGTGGAACTGCCACAAAATTTAGTCGATCGGGCGGCGTTAATTGCTGCAAATCCCTGTCTCGAAGGGGGCGAGAACGAGTTTACAGTCACTGGAAAAGGGGGAGTGCCACCGAGTCCTAACGATGTTCTCAACAGCGAATCTGCACCGTTTCCGTGGGTGGAAGGTTCGGCAGCGGATTCTGTAACGGATGTCACGGATGTCACGGATGTCACGGATAGAGGTTCGAGGGAAGAAAGGGAAAAAAAAGATCGGGAAGTTGTTCCGGCGCGGGGTTGGGTGGTGAATGCAAAAGGGGAAGTTACGCTGGTGGCTGCGGAAGTTGCGGGTCAATTTCCAGGGCGCACGAAGCACCAAGTGTCGGGTTGTCCGCCCCGATGAGCTCAAAATAGCTTATGCTTGAAAATTTTTCGCCGAATGTCAGCTAACAATAGGTTAATTATGGTTTTCCAATATCTCTTTTTCTGGCAACTATCCAAAATTAACGAACTCAAAGACCTAGATAAATACTATGTTTCAGGAGTGATTCAGCTTTTATTTGTGAGTTGTTACTTGTGCCTGTTTCCCACTTCGGGCCTCGCCCAAATCATCCCCGACAGCAGCTTGGGTGCAGAAAGTTCGCGAACTGTTTCTGATACTATCAACAACTTACCCTCAGATAGAATCACTGGCGGCGCAACTCGCGGAGTAAATTTATTTCACAGTTTCCGAGAATTTAACGTCGGTGAAGGCAGAGGAGCATATTTGGCCAATCCTCATGGGATTGCTAATATTTTCACTCGCGTTACTGGTGGCAATCCTTCCAATATTTTAGGTTTTTTGGGAGTCCAAGGAAATGCCAACTTATTTTTACTTAATCCCAAAGGAATTGTCTTCGGCCCCAATGCGCGGTTAGATTTACGTGGTTCATTTATTGGTTCAACTGGTAGCGGAATTCTTTTTGATAATGGCTTTGAATTTAGCGCCGCTAATTCTAATGCAGTCCCATTATTAGCAATTAATATTCCTGTGGGTTTTAACTTTAGAGAAAATCCCGGCACAATTGTCAACTCTTCCCAAGCAATCGGCCCCACACCAATCTTACCACCATTACCCGTAGAAATTCCAGTTTCTAACAAACTTGGTTTAGCAGTAGATCCCGGTCAAACCTTAGCCTTAATTGGTGGTGACATTCAACTGCAAGGTGGAAATTTAACTGCTTATACCGGACAAATATTATTGGGAAGTATGAAAAGTCCAGGTTTAGTACAATTTGAACCAACCGCTTTAGGTTTGAATTTAAACTATCGCAATATTCAGAACTTCGGCAATATTGAAATGAACGGTGCTTTTATAAATACCAGCGGATTAGGAGGTGGAAAAATTGACATCCAAGGTGGAAATGTCACCGTCAGCGGTTCAGGAATTTATAGCTTGACACTAGGGGATATTGATGGGAGAGGAATTGATATTAATTCTCACAATTTACGAGTAGATAAAGGAGCGCAAATTCTTACTTCAACTCTGGGGGATGGAAAGGGGAGTAATATTAATATCCGCGCTACTGACTCAGTAGAAATGATTGGGTTGGGAATAGGAGGCTATCAGCGATTTTATACCCAATATATATTATCTGGAACTCTTAACCCATTTGATCCCCAAATTGTAATTAATAGTGGTACTGTCGGTAGTGGAGCCGCTGGAGAGGTTAATATCCATACCGGACGGTTGCTGCTGCGGGATGGGGTGGTGGGCGGTAGCGCTACCTTGGGTGGTGGAAATGGGGGAAATCTGACTGTCCGCGCTAACACCTTCGAGATCGTCAGTTCAGCAATCAATAATGGAACAACTAAAGAAAGTACCGGCTCTGGCGGCAGCATTAATATTGAGGCCGAACGGTTAATTATACGGGATGCTGGTGGTTTGGTTAGCATCAGCCGTAGTGATGGAGCATCGGGGAATATCGCGATTAAAACAACTGAATCTGTAGAATTGTCGGGTGGCATTTCTGGAAGTGCGGCGCAAACTCGTATAGGTACGAACTCTTTTGATGGCAATGGCAAATCCGGGGATATTACCATCGATACTAAGCGGCTAACTGTTACTGATGGAGCCTCAATTAGTTTATCTACTGGTGCAGTTATTGGGCAAGTCGTATTTTCTAGGAATGGGGGGTTAGGAGGAAATTTAAGTGTGAGAGCTTCCGAGTCAATTGAAGTTAGCGGCGTGTCTGGAGTTTTGGGAAATGTAGGATTCGGAGCGAGTGCTTTGGCTACTCAAACTTCAAGTTCTGGTCGGGGTGGAGATATCTACCTCTCTACGCCCATACTCAATCTGCGGAATGGGGGGATTATTTCTGCGGCTTCGTTGGGTGCAGTAGATGCCGGAAATATTACAATTGATGCCGATCGCATAGAAGTCCAAGGTATGGGGAGTAACGGTCGTTTTGCAAGTAGAATTGAGGCTTCGGCTGGCAGTTTTTCTATTATTGTCAACCCCAACGCTACGGGGAATGCTGGCTCATTGAATCTAAATGTAAATCGATTGAGTATCCGGGATGGAGCAACGGTTAGCGTTCAGTCTTTAGGAAGGGGAAGCGCGGGAAATATTAATGTTGTAGCTGACTCAATTGCCTTGGATAACAAAGCGAGTATTGACGGTACAACTGACTCTGGCGGTGGGGGAAATATTAATATCAAGGCGCAAGATATCCAGTTGCGACGCGGGAGCAGAATTACAACGGATGCTGGTATTTCTGATGGTGGCAATATCAATATTAACAGTAATATTCTGGCTGCTTTACCCAAGGAAAATAGCGATATTACTGCGAATGCGCGATCGGCCCAAGGTGGCCGCGTGAATGTCAATGTCCCCAATGTTTTTGGGTTTACAGCAGCCACTCGCGAACAGGTTCGAGGTACTTTGGGATTAACAGATGCTCAATTTGCAGATTTGCAAGTAAGTCCTACTTCTCTAGTTCCTACTAGCGATATTGCGGCTATTTCCCAAAGTGGCGGCCCGGCTTTGCAAGGGACAGTAACGTTTAGCCCTGCTGGGGTGAATCCCGCTCAAGGTTTAGTGGAACTGCCACAAAATTTAGTCGATCGGGCGGCGTTAATTGCTGCAAATCCCTGTCTCGAAGGGAGCAAGAACGAGTTTACAGTCACCGGCAAAGGGGGAGTGCCACCGAGTCCTAACGATGTTCTCAACAGCGAATCTGCACCGTTTCCGTGGGTGGAAGGTTCGGCAGCGGATTCTGTAACGGATGTCACGGATGTCACGGATTTCACGGATAGAGGTTCGAGGGAAGAAAGGGAAAAAAAAGATCGGGAAGTTGTTCCGGCGCGGGGTTGGGTGATGAATGCAAAAGGGGAAGTTACGCTGGTTGGATACAATCCGGGTAATGCTGCTGACTCTCGCAATCCTCGATCGAACTCTCGTTGTGTGCCGCGCTAAAAAGCTGAAAAAGGGGAAGCTTTCTGATAGCCCAATACGATTTACTTAAGTTATAAGTTCTAGGGTGCGTCGCTACGTTGACTTAAGTAAACCGTATTGAAATATATTAAGCTGTTGTGCATTTAAATTGTATAGAGCTCATTTGATATCTATTCTGCGTAAATCTCAGAAACCGGGCTTCTCTCTATATTTCTCGTCACCCAACCAAAAACTCTAAGAATACCCGGTTTTTCGCCCCTTGTGTAAATCTCAGAAACCAGTTTCTCTCTATATTTATCGTCACCCAACCCAAAAACTCAAAGATATCAAATGGGTTCTATATTTTGGCGATCAAAAATCTTCTCTCCCAATCTCCCAATCTCCCAATCTCCCAATCTCCCAATCTCCCAATCTCCCAATCTCCCCCTCTATCACCATACACAATCTAGATACAACAACTTATGTATCCTCATCAAGGACTTCCAGCACTGATTTGGGCAACAATTTATCTTTAAACCAAACTACTTTTGCTGGCACATCTTTTACATTCACCCCAGCTTTTTCCAAATTTAGACGTTCGGAAATCGCTAAAATCAAATTATCGCATTCAGACTTTTGTACTTGAGCAAATTTCTTTTGTAAATACTCCGGCCGCCAATAGCCAACTATTTCTAATATAAACACTCGCCCGTCGGGATGCACTAAGCGAAAGTCGGGAATCATCACGCTTCCGGGAATCGGAATTAAGTCAACTTCTCGTTCGAGTTTCCACTCGGTTTTTAAGCTGTCCCACCTGTCGGCAAATGCTGCTTCTAACATACTATCATAGGGTTTGCCTGGGGGATAGTGGCTGACTAAACCGCAGTCGGAATTTAGGGTGAATTTACCTGTTTTCACAACACCGCTAAAAGCATCTTTGGTTTGCAGGGTTGAGTGCATACTCCACTTGGTGACGTGTAGGAGTGCGGGCAGCATTTTGGCGAGGGCTAAGCCGTAGCGGGTGCTGGGTTTAAACAAGCTTGTGGGCCCGTCGATTGTGAGGGTAAAACCGTGGTCTGCATCGCCTTCAATGTAGGTCATTAACTGAAATAGTTTCAGATAGCGAAATAGGAGTTTGTATTCTCCTGGATCGTTGCGGTGGGCGGTTAATTTGACTTGACTGGCGCGGTAAAATATGCCTTGAACTTGAGAAAGGTTGTATCTGTGAAGCAAGTTTTCGGGTGTTGGTGCGTCAAATTGGGTGAGGATTTTGTTTTCGTTTAAATCGGCGTATAAACCTGTTTTGATTTCCTCGGTAACGACTTCTCTGTTTAAGTCTTGGCTGAGCTCTGTGGCTACTGTTTCGAGGGTTAATTGGGTGGATTGCGGGCTGGGAGTCGATCGCGCTGACAACGCAAATACTCGCTGTCTCAAGTCTGATGGTTCTAGGGGGCTGACGACTTCCAAGGTGGAGAAACCGCCCTTCAGCAGATGCGCTAATCCCCGTTTGAGGCGATAGTCGGGGCTGTCGCCTTCTAATTCTAGTAATCGTCCGTCGAGTTCGCCTTGGGTTTTGCCGATCGACTCTTGGAAACAGTTGATCATTTCTGTCGCTGCTTCTAAGTTTTTCGCATCTATCTTGAGACGTAGGGGAATGATTGATTCTCCGTTTTGGCGGTGGCTTAGTAAGTCGGTTGGTAGCATTTGTGAATAGTTTTATTTTTAACGAACCGCGAAGGCGCAAAGGACGCGAAGGGAAGAAGGAAGGAAGAAGTATTTAGGCTGACTACCAGGGAATTTCATCATCTTCTCCCCATTTTGCGGGTGATTCTGCGGCTTTTTTTGTGGTTTCTCGGTTGATTCCGTAAATTGGTGTTGGTTTGACAGTTTCTAATTTGGGATATGCTGTGGGCGGCGGTTCTATTTGTGTTTTTGGTTGGGGTTTGTGAGGCTGCATTCCTCCTCGGCGACGCTGGGATGTTCTTTCTTCGCTGGTGTCTTCGGTGACTACTTCGTAGAGAATTGCTAATTTGTTTGCATCGCTGCTTTTGCGGAGAACTCGACCCAATCTCTGGATGTATTCGCGTTCGCTTCCTGTACCTGACAATATAATAGCAATTCTGGCATCGGGTACGTCTACTCCTTCGTTGAGGACGTGGGAAGCGACGAGGGTTTTGTATTCGCCGCTGCGAAAGCGATCGAGGATTTCGTGACGTTCTTTGACTGGGGTTTGGTGGGTGATTGTGGGGATGAGAAATTCTTGGGAAATTCGGTAAACTGTGGCGTTGTCTCCGGTGAAAATTAGGGTGCGCTGGGGAGAGTGTTCTGCTAATATTTGAGCTAAAATTCGCAGTTTTCCTTCGGTACAAAGGGCGATTTCTTTGGCTTGGCGGTGGGCTAGCATGGCGCGTCTTCCCAAGGGCGATCGCGCGCTGGCCATGATAAACTGTTTCCATCCTTCGAGGCTGGATATTTTGATGTTAGACTGTTTTAAGAAGTCGTTGCGAAGGTTGATTAATTCGGCGTAGCGAGATCCTTCTTCTTTTGACAGTTTTACCATGATTTGAACTATTTTATGGTCGGCTAAGGCATCGCCTGCCAAATCTTCTGGTCTTTTGCTATATACTGTCGGGCCGACGAGGAAATGTAAATCGCTGTGGCGGCCGTCGGTGCGATCTGGTGTTGCTGTCAGTCCGAGTCGAAAAGGGGCGATCGCATATTCGGATATTACTCGATAAAAGTCCGTTGGTAAATGGTGGCATTCGTCAAAAACCAACAACCCGTATTTATTACCCAAGGTTTCTGCATGAATGCTGGCGCTGTCGTAAGTTGCCACTAAAATTGGTGTTTTGTCCCGCGAACCTCCGCCCAACAATCCAATTTCGATGTCGGGAAAAGCAGCTTTCAAATTAGCGTACCACTGGTGCATTAAATCGAGAGTTGGTACTACAATTAATGTACTGCGACCCGTGACCTGCATGGCTAATTGTGCCAAATAAGTTTTGCCGGAAGCGGTGGGGAGGACTACTACTCCTTGGCTTCCTGCTTGCTGCCAAGCTGCTAAGGCTTCTTTTTGATGCGGGTAAGGCTGCATTGCGACGCTGGGTACGAGTTCGAGTGGTTCGTATCCCTTGGCTTCGTCGGTGAAATTAGTACACTCAGCTTGGAGAGATTCTACCAGCGGGCGGTAGTGAATTGCCCGAATTCGGAATTTTTCCACGCGATCGTCCCACGTAGCAAAGTCCACCCAGTCTCTGCCCTTGGGCGGCGGGTGCAACAATAGCGTTCCGCGATCGAATGTTAATGTAGGTATGCGTGGCATTTGTTTTTGAGAAGCGCTGAGTGCAAGCCTGTTAAATTATAGGCGATCGATCGAATATATTGACTATTCTTGAAATTATCTGCGTTAATCCGTGTTAATCTACCCTAAATCTGCGATCGATCTAAAATTTAAGCAATTCAAATCCCACGGGATGAAAATCAAAAATTTGTTCGCCTAGCCCCAGCCGGATTGCCAAATCTAAAATTTCCAATGGTATTGTTCCGGTAGGAATTATTTTTAAGTTAGATTCGATCGATATAAGCCTGAGATTCAGAGGTTGTAGATGGAAATAGGCGTTCCCAAAGAAATCAAAGATTTAGAGTTTCGAGTAGGGCTCAGTCCCACAAGTGTCCGGGCTTGTTCCGACAAAGGTCACGCAGTTTTCGTCGAAACGAATGCTGGTGTTGGGGCCGGTTTTACCGACGAGGACTACCTTCAAGCAGGGGCTAAGATTGTATCAAAGGCTTCAGATGTCTGGAACCGGCAACTAATTGTTAAAGTTAAGGAACCGCTTCCGGTTGAGTATCCGCTGCTTCAAAAAGAGCAGTTGCTATTTACATATTTGCACTTAGCAGCCGATCGCGCATTAACCCAGCAATTAATCAACAGCGGAGTCCAAGCCATCGCCTACGAAACCGTCGAACTCCCCGACCGGAAATTGCCACTGCTAACACCGATGAGCATTATTGCAGGGCGTTTGGCCGTGCAGTTCGGAGCTCGGTATCTGGAACGGCAGCAAGGTGGCAGAGGCGTACTTTTGGGCGGCGTACCGGGGGTACAACCGGGCAAAGTTGTGATTTTGGGCGGCGGAATCGTCGGCACGGAAGCAGCCCGTATTGCTCTAGGAATGGGCGCTAGAGTGCAGATTTTGGATGTAAATGTCGATCGCCTAGCCTACTTAGAAACTCTGTTCGGTTCCAGAGTAGAATACCTCTACAGCAGTCCTTTACAAATAGAAGCAGTTATCTCCGATGCAGATTTGTTAATCGGCGCAGTTTTAGTGTTAGGCAAAAAAGCCCCCGTGCTCGTTTCTCGCGCATTTGTTGCCAAAATGCACCCCGGTTCTGTAATTGTTGACGTAGCCGTTGACCAAGGTGGCTGCGTGGAAACTTTGCGAGTAACTTCTCACACAAATCCTACTTATATCGAAGAAGAAGTTGTGCATTACGGCGTACCAAATATGCCCGGTGCAGTGCCTTGGACAGCGACCATAGCTTTGAATAACAGCACTTTGCCCTATGTTTTGCAGTTAGCAAATAACGGGATTAAAGCATTGGAAATGAATCCGAGTTTGGCGAAGGGATTGAACGTACAGAATCACAGATTGGTGCATCCGGCGGTGCGCGAAGTTTTCCCAGATTTAGCCGATTAATATCGTGTTCGGTCGATTTACAACGATAAAATTGGTTCGTAGTGCGGACTAAAGTCCGCACTACGAACCAAGCGTTAAATTGCTCGTTATATCAAATCCTGTAGCATCCGAATGATTCAGATATATATTCTCGGACTCTGTGTACTCTGTGTTCTAATAAGGTTAAATCATTCCAATGCAAGCGGAAACAATATTACCAGGCTCTACCTCTCTTTACCTCACCGCTTCTGAAGAGAGAAAAGTGTGGCAGATGTTTAAATTATTAAATTTTCATTTCTCAATTAGTGCGTCGAAACCCGGTTTCTCCGATAAATTTGAGTTGAACAGGAAAAACATAGGAAGAAACCGGGTTTCTGAGATTAGCGCGCGCTCTAATTTATGTCGCTTGGCGCGGGCGGGTTTTTGGAGATTGTCTGTGGGAATTAAAAATTGTTGGTGAACCCGCCCCTAGCAAAAATTATTATGATATAATTGCCAATTAGACAAACATGATATTACTAACTTTGTAAAATTATGATTGATAAATTTGGTGAATTTCATCGAGGTTGTTGGCTGCTGCTATGCCAGATGCGATCGCCTGCAAAACAGCAACATCAGAAATTGCCGAAATTTTATCAAGCAGCAGCAATCCTTCCTCTCCAAATTTCAGTCTCAAACCGAGTTCGATCATCTGAATAAATGCTCGTTTAGTCCGCGCTTGTTCCTCCAATAACTGAGCATCTTTTTGAGATAACTGAGCATCTTTTTGTGCCGCCAGTTCGTCGCCTGTAGGAATGGGATCGCCACTAGGATAGCACCAGCGCAACCAAGTACCACCGACTTTTTCAAATTCACCTTCCCACAGAGTTAGTCCCAAACCGACTTCGGGAAACCAAGCATCAGTTTTGGGCGCGTAGGATTGATTCTGCAACTCAAAAACTCGCAGCGTGCTACCTCTCAACTCCCGTAGCGGATCGTACACAACATAATAGGGGATTCGCATTCGAGCGTAGTCTATTAACTTGCTGCTTAATTCATTTCCCGGAGTTGGGGAAACAATTTCGATCGCAATTTCGGGAGGTTTGCCAAATTCCCAAAATAAATACGATCGCACTTTTCTTTCCCACCAATCCTCAGCACCAGTAATATTGATACTGAGAAAAACATCCGGGGCGACTCCCGGTTGACGTATGCTGCTGAACAAACCAACATTTGCCGCCGCAATAAACGGAACAGTAATCCCTGTATCGCCACCGCTATACAAAACCGTTGTCAGCAGTCGCTGCTGTTTTTCGTTAATGAAGCTATCCAAAGGAGTATCGTCTTCTAGAACTAAGTTGCTAATATCTGGCAACTGACTCGGATCGAGGATTAATGGCTCAGACATAGGTAGCCGAGATGAGAACTATCTGCCTATACAATTTTAACATCATCAGCCAAGGGACTCAGGCAATATTAAGTTTTTCCACCAATGTCAGCATTCAACTTGAATTCGCTTCATTCGATCGCTAAAAAATCGAAATTATCTCCGTCAATCTGCGTCAATCTGCCTTAAATTTGCGGTTGACAGGGCGATCGAACATTTATGCCATGTATTGAAGTTTAGTTAACACTCGCATTCCCAATAAAAATTTAATTGCCAAAAACACTTGACAAATTTGGGAACATAGTGCATAGTATTAATTCGTGACCGATGCGGAACTGGCGGAATTGGTAGACGCGCATGATTCAGGTTCATGTGGTGCAAGCCTTCCGGGTTCAAGTCCCGGGTTCCGCATTCTCAAGGCAGAAAAAAGTTTGGGGTTAACCCGATACAGGAAATAACCCCATTCGCTCTGCTGAATTAACACAATGCTGACAAGTATTCAAAACCCCCTAGTCAAAGAAATCCGCAAGCTGCACAGCTCGAAGGGACGCAGGGAACAACAATTATTTTTACTAGAAGGGACGCATTTGCTCGAAGAAGCTTGCGCCGCTAAACACCCGCTAGAAACAGTTTGCTGCACTCCCGAATGGTTGGATCGCCACGGGAAATTGTGGGAGCAAATTGGTAGTTTGGCCGATCGCACAGAATTAGTCAGTGAAAAAGTATTAGAGTCGATCGCCACCACAGTTAAACCAGACGGCATTATCGCCACCGCACCCCGCACCGCCACAGCGCCGGCAGAAATATCAACTTTAGGAATAGCCCTCGAAACTATCCAAGATCCAGGCAACTTGGGGGCGATCGTCCGCACGGCCGCGGCTGCTAATGCCGACGGTTTGCTGCTGAGCGCAGACAGCGCCGATTTTGACCATCCCAAAGTGCTGCGCGCCTCAGCAGGAGCTTGGTTTAAGCTACCCGTAGCAGTCACTCCAGATTTAACCGCCGAAGTCTCCGGGTACAAAAATCGGGGAATGCAAATATTAGCAACCGTTGCCGGTGCGAGTTTAACTTATTGGGAAGTAGATTTGCGAGTGCCGACTCTGATCGTTTTGGGTAACGAAGGTGCTGGATTGTCAGCCGAATTGAGAAGTTTGGCCGATCGACAAATCCAAATCCCCCTCAGCCGCAGCGTAGAATCATTAAATGTGTCCATCGCCTCTGCCCTCATCCTGTACGAAGCTCAACGACAAAGAAGTCATTAGTCATTAGTCAGTTGACTGTTGACTGTTGACTGTTGACTGTTGGTAGGGGCGGTGGATGGTGCGTGCGTGCCCTCTCTCTCAGTAGTCAGTGGTAGGGGCGGTGCCCCGGTGCCCGCCCTCTATCTCAGTAGTCAGTAGTCAGTAGTCAGTAGTCAGTTGACTATTTTTGGGAGCATCAAGGAAGATTTTCCTAATTCTCCCCCTCTCCCCATCTCCCCTCTCC
>NZ_JADEWT010000024.1 GCF_015207505.1 Tychonema sp. LEGE 06208 | reverse complement strand
CCAGCCACCGATATATCGTTGCCCTTCCTACCTTAAAAAGTCCGGCAGCTTGAGCGATACGACCGCCATTTTCTACATAATCCACTACTCTTTTTCTCAAATCAATACTGTAAGACATTTTCCTAGCAGCTTCACTATTTTTATTCATTTTACCTCATTTTTAAATAGTCTCATACTTATTTGAAATGACTATAAATTAATAGAATGTGTTAAATGCGGCAAGGAAACATTTGATATTCATACCTAAAAACTGAACTGCACATACCCTAAATAAAATATCGCGTTCGCTCAATTACCAATAATAAACAAGGTTTGTAGTGAGGACTTTAATCCTGATAAGCAGAAGACTAAATTCCTCACTACATACGAATCTGATTATTAAGTTTCTTCGAGCCACATGACATAAGAAACAGATTTTCGGATGATCCCAAAAAGGGATATTTCGATGTTGGAAATTGTAGTAATGACCATTGCACAGCATTAATAGCCATCCCGAAATCGGCTGCTATCTCTACTTGCTGCCGTCACTGCTACCATGACTTTTTTTTGTCATCCTTCGGCTTAGCCGCAGCGTCAGGCTGTTTCTTGGGCTTTTTGACTTCTTTGTTGCTTTTTCTTTCTTTTGACATAATGATTCCTCTGTTTTGACTCAGCATAACATAGATTGAAACATCTGTCTAACTGCCCTTAAAACCGGTTGCCTCAAACTGATTTGAGAGTGTATCCGCTAAATTACCCTGAATAAAATAGGTTTGTAGTGATGACTTTAGTCCACAGCATTTTCAGAGAAATTTAGTCCCAACTACAAAAGTATTTCTTATTTCATTGCATATTTTTAGCAGACACAAGATTGCTTGCGGTTGATTTTTGATAATTTTTGGTAGATGACCGACCCGATTTTGCACAAAGAGCATCTACAGATATCATCGGTAAAATGTCGGAAATTACTTTTAACCGAACAGTTTTGATGTCGCAGCCTCAAACCCTTTATTTACCGGACAGCCTATAACGTGCCTCGGCCAGCGCTGCCTTCGTACCCCTCCCCTCAAACCCCTCTTCTAGGGTTGACTGTCCAAAACTGTCCGCAGCGTTGCAAAAAAAACCGAGTATCTTGAGAAATATCAAGTTAGTTTGTAGCTTGATCGAAAGTGCGATCGCCTCCGCTCGATTAGATATAAAATATTTATTAAGAGTTAAGAATTTTTAGAGAAATTTTCGCTATTAGGAATCTAACCGCTATGGAAGTCACTGAGCTACTCAAAGACTACGAAAATGGCAAAAGAGACTTTGCAGATGCCGAGCTGAGCGGAGCCAATCTCAGCGGAGCTATCTTGGACGGAATAAATCTTTCGAGGGCTAACCTTGCGGGAGCTAACCTGAGTCGGGCGCATCTGACCAAAGCAGCACTCAACGGCGCAAACCTTTGCAGGGCAAATCTGAGTTTTGCCAAAATGGGTCAAGCCAGACTAGCCGACGCAGATATTACGAAAGCCAATCTCAGCGGAGCTTTCCTCGTCAAAGCAAAACTCCCCAGGGCCAAGTTGACCGGAGCTCAACTCATAGGTAGCAACCTGCGGAGCGCCATTCTCTGGAACGCCAATCTGTGTACGGCAGACTTGCAATTCGTCAACCTGCGGGGAGCAAACCTCACGGGAGCAAATCTCAACTGGGCGCACTGTCCAGAGGTAAAACTCAGCGGTGCAAAGCTTTTTGGCGCTCAACTCACAGGCATCTATCTCAGGAAAGCTTACATGAACGGCATCGATCTCAGCAGGACAGACCTCAATGGTGTCAATCTCAGCGAAGCCAAACTCAACGGGGTCAACTTGGAAGGCTCCAATTTGTTAGCAGCAAATCTCAGCGGGGCTCAGTTGCGCGGCGTTCAGTTGAAGGGAGCAGATTTAACCAGAGCGAACTTGGTGGGAGTTTCTTTGGTGCAGGCAAATCTCGATTGGGCTAGGCTGTGTTATGCAGACTTGAGCGAGGCAGACTTGAGCGGCGCAACATTCTTGGGAGCTAACTTTGAGGGTACTTTGTTAGCCGGCTCGACAATGGCCGCATCTGTGAGCCTTGATGTCTGCTTAACTGCGACTGGTTGTGTCGCAGCGTAAGCATTCGGGAAAAGTTACTATGGCATTGATTCGACTTGTTTTACCTAAATATTCGATATGTTAAGTAGAAAGGCGTAAATATTTGTAGTTGGGATGAGGCAGGAGTCAGGAGACAGAATGCAGGAGGGATTGGGGTTTTAGCCTCATTTATCTTTCTTAACACAGTTGTGTTTTTCCCCACCGACTTACTTAACCGCAGATTTCCAGCGGATAAACACTGATGGATGCAGATAATTCAATTTTGTCTGCGATGCAGAGTGCAACTCAAGTCTATTCAACTCACCCGATTAATTTTGCGACTCGCAAGGCAGAGGTAATCGCTCCTTCGTGCAAACCATCCCCCAAATAAGCTCCCGCATGATAAGTGTGGTTCTCGCCGTTAGTCTCGATAACTTCGTCTCGGTATCGAAAAGACTCGACACTATACATGGGTGTATGATGTTTTTGAATGTGAATAATCTGGTTTTGGTCGATCGACTGTTCCAGTCGAAATGCTAAACTGTACTCTCGCGGTGACGAAATGCCACAAAGCTGATTCAAGCTCGCATTGTAGCCCCATCCTTTGTCCGTCTCGAAAAAATCAAATTCTGATAACTTGCGGATGCCGTAGCGATCGTACATCGAAGTATCCGAATGCAGCACCGTCGTGGCATAATTGGGTTTCCAGGCCGCAAACCGCTTCGTTTCCGCCTCCGTCGGGTCAGCCAACAGCCTCATTACTTGGTCTGGCGGCATCGCAAAAACCACCTTATCAAACTCCTGAATCTCCCCATCAGAAAGCACAATTTTTACAGCATCAGCACTTCTAAAAATCTTGGCAATCTCCACATTTAGCAGTATATCGCCCTGAAAGCGCTCCAGAATCTTTTCAATGTAAGAATACACTCCCCCTTTAATCCTTACCCAGTTAACCAACGCATATTCCCGCAGCATGGGAATCGCCAACTCTGCCGGGAAATCGTCGAGCAATTCAAACGGTATTGAGTAGCTGTACATCGTCAACAACTTCAGCCAATCGTTGCGGATGCACGAACTTTTCAAAATCTGAGAAAGCGCGATATCGTAGAAATCGTGCTGTTTGGCAAACCGCATTTTTAAAATAAATCCAGCCGAACGAGCATAAAGAGCATCCAGCCGCAAATATTCGATCAGACGTTGAATTCCCGTGAAATTCTTTTTGATTGAAACCGCAGACAAAAAGTGACTGCCATCTTTTAAAAATAGCGCCGAACCAATCTGCACTGGTTCTAATTCAACGCCTAACTCCTGCATTAAAGCCACAAAATTGTAAAACACTGTGGGAAATTCCAGCACCCCATTTTCTAATATTTCATTGCATTCAGATTGATTTGGCAAAACATTTTTATTGAGCGTGCGTATGTGTCCGCCTAAAATCGGTTGCTTTTCAAACACTGTAACATGATGCTTCTGTTTATCGAGCCAGTAGGCTGTGGCCATACCGCTAGCTCCGCCCCCAACAATTGCAATTTTCATAGTTCGCTCCTAGATTGATAGAAGGAAGAAGTCATTAGTCATCAGTCATCAGTCATCAGTCATTAGTCATTAGTCATTAGTCATTAGTCATTAGTCATTAGTCATTAGTCATTAGTCATTAGTCATTAGTCATTAGTCATCAGTTATTAGTTATTAGTGCTGTCACCTCCGAGCTTTCCGTACAATGTCATCAGGAAGATGGAAGATGGAAGAAATTTTCGTTTCCAGGTAGAACCTAGGAACGTATTTCACTCTTGCTGTGCCTCGTCATTTTTAAGAGGAGGCAGAGCAAGAGTGAAATTCATTCCTTGGCTCTGCCAAAAAAACGAGAGAAACAGGAAAATAACCAATTGCCAATTTTCCTTAGCCTAAAATCGCATCGCCGGATAAACGTTGATAAAGCAGCGCCCCCGTCCAAAATGTCGGCGCAAAGCCTGGATAGCCCGATGAGGCGTTGCAGAAATAGAAATTGTTGAGGGATGTTTCGTGATTTAGCCGATCGACTCCCATGTTTTTCGGGGTCAGCCTAGAACCGTAGGAATTGCCGTTAGGACACCAACAGAAGCGCTCGTTAGTTGTAGGACTTCCGGTAATGTGAAATACCATGTGTTTGCGAAAATCTGGAACATAGTGTTTTTCAACTACGTCTAAAATCGAGTCCAGAATCTCTTGTTTTTTCTGTCTGTAAGCTTTGCGATCGGTATCCCAAAGTTGTTTAAAATAGCTGTAATTAGCAACAGTCAGGAATTCCACAATTTGACAATCTTCAGGACAATCCCCCCGTGCTTCTGTGAGTAAAGTGGGTGTGGTAATTGCAAAACTAGGACTAGAAAAATCATTTTTATCGTACATTTGAGCAAAAGCTTCATTCAGATTCAAATGTTCGGAATGAAATGTATTCCACTTACCAAATCCATAGTCTCGCAGGTCGATATCTTTGACAACACAGTAGACCATGTAATTAGATGCAGAATACTCGTAGTCGAGTTTCCGCCGCACTGTTTTCGAGAACAGTTCCTCCCCAATCATCTTGGCCGCTCGTTTGGGATCGAGGTTGCAAATCACCGTGTCGCCGGTGAATTCATGGGTTTGATGCGTGGTTAAATCCATCGCTTCAACTCCCGTTACGCTTCTATCTTTCACCCTAAAATTTGTGACTTCGTGGTTTAGAGAAACCTTCCCGCCGTTGGATTCAATGACTTTAACTAAAGAATTGATGACATCTTCAAAATGTTGCGTCGGGTAAAATGCACCTTCTTGATAGCCTCGAAACAAAGCAATCCAAGCATAGAAAGAAAGCTGGTTCGGAGGTAGCAAAAAGTCCGGCCATTGCAGGGCTAATAGGGTTTGGGCTGCTTGCGGGAGTTGGAATTTGTCGAACACGTCTTGAAGCGTGCTGTTGAGGTGCTGGACAGCGCAGAATACCTCGCTGAAATTTTTGATTAATTCAATTGGTTTGACGGGAGGAGCGAGTTTTCTGAGTCCTTCGCCGGTTTTTTCGACTTCGTTGACGAATTTGCGAATTCTCTCGCTTGCTTCGGGAAACAGGGCCGACAATCTGCGGATCAGTTCTTCTGATTCCGAGGGAATATCTAGTGCGTACCCCGGCATTCTCATGTGGTCGAAGCCATTCGGATCGTACCGTTCAAAGGTGACATCGCGATCGAGATTGAGTTTTTTGAGGACTCGATTCACTGTATGTCCTTCGCCGCAGTCCCAAACGTAGTGGAATTGGGCATTAAAGGTGTATTTTTTGGCCATTGTAAAGGTGTGGCCAAAGCCTCCGGGGTGTTCGTGAGCTTCAAGGATGTGTACGGTTTTGCCGGAGTTTGCCATCAAAGCTCCGAAAACCAGTGCTGATAAACCACTGCCGACGATGAGGTAATCTGTTTTCATGGGATATTTCCTCGATCGATATGAAGATGGAAGAAGTCATTAGTCATTAGTCATTAGTCATTAGTCATTAGTCATTAGTCATTAGTCATTAGTCATTAGTCATTAGTCATTAGTCATTAGTCATTAGTCATTAGTCATTAGTCAGTAGTCAGTAGTCATTAGTCATAAGTCATTAGTCAGTAGTCATTAGTCATTAGTCATCAGTCATTAGTCATTAGTCAGTAGTCAGTAGTCATTAGTCATTAGTCAGTAGTCAGTAGTCATTAGTCATTAGTCAGTAGTCAGTAGTCATTAGTCATCAGTCATTAGTCATTAGTCATTAGTCATTAGTCAGTAGTCATTAGTCATCAGTCATTAGTCAGTAGTCATTAGTCATCAGTCATTAGTCATTAGTCAACAGTTAACAGTCAACAGTTCACAGTTAACAGTCAACAGTTCACAGTCAACAGTCATTAGTCATCAGTTATTAGTGCTGTCGCCTCTGAGCTTTCCGTACAACGTCATCAGGAAGATGCGATCGACCACATGGGTTTCATTCGTAAGAACATTCTCACCTACTTATCTATCTAAGCTAACTCTCAATTCTGAGGAAAACGTGAAGTCAAGCAACAAAATTGCTAATGGCGCTGGTTAAAGCATTGTATTAAAGCCGTTTTGCGGTTACTGTTAAGATTAATTAAGCTTTTTAAATCTAAGTTATAGCTTGTAGGGCGAGCTTTCCAGGTCGCCCCACCAGGGAAAAAACCGGGTTTATACCTTTGTGCGTAAGTCTTAAGGTATAGATTTATCTACCTAATTAGGATGATATTAATGAGATGTCCGATCGCCTATTTGTGCGGCACGATCACATCAAAAAAAGCATCCTCCAAATCATAACCAAACATCTGGGACATCGCCATCAACTTCGATTTGCTGGGAATTCCCTGCTGGTTCAACCAATCAGTCAACACAAAAATTTTGCTCATCAAAAACATTTCTAAAGCTTCAGGATTGTACTGAATGCCTTGGGTGCGGTGGAACTGGTGCGGCACCAACATCGCCGCGTAGCGGGCCAATTCTCCACCTTTCCAATCTAGCAAAAAGGGCAGCCAAGGATAACAAGCATCCAAGCGGATAAACCACAGCCGCACTTCTGGAATTTCGGATATTTCTCGCGGATCTAATTCTTCGCGCGGATACTCAATTTCAAATTGTACCTGTTGTTCGTTTTCGGCGATCGCCCCGGAGGCCAGCCACTGTTCGATCGCACTCCGCACCGGAGACAAATCTAAACTGTTTATGCGATCGGCATCGATCGCTATCATAATACTCATAAAAAGTCAACCTTATAACATTAAGTTTTAGATTAATCCCACAGATAAATCCGGGAGTCCAGTAACCAATTGCTTGATAGTCAACTGTATACCGTTTAGTTATCATACCACCAGCTATAAATATTTTAGCTGACTGTTGACTAATGACTGCTGACTGCTGACTACTGACTACTGACTACTAAGAGGGCGGGCACGCACCATCCACCGCCCCTACCAACTGACTAATGACTAATGACTAATGACTAATGACTACTGACTACTGCCAACTGCCAACTGCCAACTAACTAATTACCCATTTTTCCCAAACTTGCCATCCTGCAAAGAATTACCAATTCCCTGAATAATTCCCCGCCCGATCAAACCAATTCCCCGCCCTATTACCTGCGTCAAAACGTAAACAACAGCAGCACCCAACAGCGAAATCACCGCGCGAACCCTAGGCGCGATCGCATCCCTAGCTTCCAGCACCAAAGTCAACACCAACTGCAACCCAGAAAGCTGTGCTAACTCCCGATTTCTCGGAGCATAAATAGAAATTCTCTTGATTCCCGCATCGCCCAAAACAAACAGCCAAAATCTGCTTTCAAAAATAGCTTTTGGTTCCACAAAATAGTTGTCCCAGCGATATCTCCAGGATAAATTATTCCGAAACCGCTCAATTTCTCGTGTCGAAATCAACTTTCCATCATAAAAATTTTGCTTAATTTCCTCAATATTTGCAAAATTATTCAGTAGGGGCTGCACTACTCCGCTAGCAATTTGAATTGCCAAATTTTCTAACAAAGCTTCCGCTCGCTGCATTGCTTGCGGGCTGCCAGCAACACAAGAAAGATTGCCAACTGTTAGCGGAATTTCAAATAATAAATGGGCAAAAAAATCAACAGTCATCGGTATTTTGTCAAGAATTTCTGCCGCCACGGCTGTTTCTTCTGCCAACAGCACCGGCACCATTTCTACGCTACTGCCGTTTAATAAATTAGCAGCGGTTATCGCTGGATTTTCTGACAGTTTCAAGTTTGTTGGACTGTTGTCTAAAAGCAGATTTTCTTCTGTTTGTAGCGTGTAATATCTGCCAAAAAAATCTATGATTGTTGCTTCCCACAAATCCCGCAAAATAGCAGGCATTTTTTCCGACAATTGAGTTGGCTGCACTTGCGAAAAGCGCAATTCCTCTAGCAAATCCTCTAACTTCCGCAGGATGGAACTCATCAATTCGCGCTTTTGAGCCGATCGCAAAATATCGATTTCCAAAGGCACGCCAGTCAAATTCACCAAATCAAACTGCAATTTAGCAGCCGCCGAATCAAACAAACTCCCTTGCCAATCATTTGCCACCACCAAAGATTCCGCCGCCACTTGAGATTTCGCGACTTGCAACTGAGAATTATTCAACAAATTCTCTGCTTTTGCTTCTGCCTTCTCTCTTCTTTGTACCTTGAGCGAAGCCCGATCGCCCTCTTGCCTCTTTTTACCTTGAGCGGAACCCGATTCCCCTCTTGCTTCAAATAATAACTGACTGACAATCCAGCGAGCAGCCAACAATTCTCGGCGGCGTCCGCTGACTATAACCCGGTCTAAAATAGAGGGCAAATCCGTCGTACCTGCCGCTTTCACCTCTTCTAAATCAGCTTTGACAAGCGCCAAAGCTGAGTCTATTTCCCGCAATCCAGACACAAAAGCATCAGTCAGGATGTTTTGGCGTAAAGGGCGATCGACTATCGGATCATCAAGATTTTCCTCAGCAGCAATTGCTGCTGAGTTTTCTATTGCTGCAACTACGGCTGAATTTAGCTGTATTGTCGAGTTAGCTGTCGCATCCGCCGGCCAATAAGTGCTGCCCGAACCCACCGCGCGAATAGCTTCCATTGTCACAGAAATATCTCTACCTTTAGGACAATAGCCATTCGCGCCCGCAGCTTGTATGACCGCCAACAACTCCGGTGTCAGCGGTTCGCCTAGCAGCAAGAGCGGCAGGTTGGGGTACAAACTTTTGAGTTCGCCACAAGCTGCCAGCGCCGAATCTTGACCCGATCGCAAATTTAAGGTCTCAACACCCAAAATTGCCAAATCTGGGGGCTTCTCGGCCGCTCCAGAGTCGAGGGAGCGAGCTTCTAAAACCTGCAGGGCCTCCGAGACAGTCGAAACCTCTGCGACAACCTCCAAGTCTGGAGATTGTTCGCAGGCGACTCGCAGCCCCAGCCGGAAAATGGGGTCGTTATCGATCGACAGCAGTTGCAAATTACTCACTCGATTTTAGATGTTAGAGGTCGATCGCCAGAAAACCCAATTACTCGGGGAGCAAATTAGCATCAGGAGGCCCAGCCGATTCAGGAATCGACGGCGGAGCCGGAGCTGGAGCCGGAGCTGGCTCTGGAGCTGGAGCCGGAGCCGGAGCCGGAGCCTCTTGTCGGTTGGGCGGATAGTAAGGTTCAGGCTCCCTCGCCGGAGGATAGTAAGGTTCAGGCTCCCTCGCCGGAGGATAGTAAGGTTCAGGCTCCCTCGCCGGCGGATAGTAAGGTTCAGGAGCCGGAGCCGGGGCCTCTTGTCGGTTGGGCGGATAGTAAGGTTCAGGTTCAGGAGGTGGCGCGTACTCCTCCTGTCGCGGAGCTGGCGCGTACTCCTCCTGTCGCGGAGCTGGCGCGTACTCTTCCTGTCGCGGTGCTGGCGCGTACTCCTCCTGTCGCGGTGCTGGCGCGTACTCGCGAGCGGGTTCAGGCGGTGGTGCAGTGTTGGCTCTGAGTTCGGCACTCCAGCGCCCGATCGCCCTTGCAGCCTCTGAATGTAGTGCTCTACCGTAACCGATTTGCGAAGCCATATCGATCGCCGCCGACAGACTACCTTGAGACGCCAATTCAGCAGCTCGATCCAGAATCGGTCTGTCTCTAGCAATTTGCAGTTCGCTCACCCACTGATAGATATTATCCTGAGCTTTGGCGTACAGAGTCCTACCGCTCTTAATTTCCGAAGCTTTATCAATAGCCGCGCTTAGTTTTCCTTCCTTCGCCAGGGCGATAGATTCATCCAAAAAAGGCTGATCTTCAATCACTTCAATGCGTTTCGTCCACTGAGCCAAGAGAGTTTGCGCCTCTATTCTCCGGGGGCGGTTGAGAGCCACCAAACGTACCTGAGCCATGCCGCCCTTGAGTCCTTCAACCGTTCCCGACTCTGCCAACTGCTTCGCCAGAGTCACAAAAGATTTGTCTTCGATCCGCTGAATTTCCCGGCGCCAAGTAGCCACCAAAGTTTGAGCGTGAATCCGCCGCGGCTGAGAAGGGCCGATGGTTTGCGCTTCAGCGATCGCTATCTGAAATGCCCCGATTTGACCCAAACCAGCGATCGTGCTCGCCATTTGCAGCTGCACCAAATCTTGAAACTGCACCTGTAAATTTTCAATTTGAACTTGAGCCTGCTTGTACAGAGGGCGGCCCGGAGCAATTTGGCTAGCAGCGCCCTGCCCTTCGAGCAAACTAAAAATATGTTGTGGTAGCGGTGTGGAAATCGACTGATTCCACGTCACCGCCTGAGCCCTACCCAACTGCATCAAATCTTGAGCTTCCGCAAACAGTGGCGTATTTTGCGGCACCACAGAAGCCGCCTCGATCGTCCCCGGCAAGTCTTTCGCCTCCAACCGCTTAGTAGCCATTGCCAGCAAAGTCCGGCTCCAACCCTCAATTTCCTTCTCTGCTTTCGCGCGCGCAAAAAGCTGCGAGTCTATTTTACGAGCTAGGACGATCGCCTCAGCGAACTTTTGCGGAGTCCCATCCTGCGCCAAATCTCTCGCCTCTTGCAAGCGCTGCCAGCCGTTTCTTTCCAAAGAAATCTGCTGGATCAGCTCGTTGTAGCGCTTTTGACTCCAGAAAATATTTTCCAGCTTGAACAAAGCTTGAGCATAATCCCAAGCCTTCTTTAAATCCTCGCTTTTCAAAGCTGTTAAGGCTGTATCGTAGAGTTTTTGACCCTCCTGCCAATTTTTTTCCCAAGCAGCAACAGCATCCTCTACATCTGGGTAAGACGGACTGGTTTTGGGAATTTTCGCCACAATGTCCAGAGCCCCCTTCAAATCCCCCTGCTCAATTTTTGCCCTGGCAAAACGCAGCATGGCTTTTGACCATTCTCCGATCAAATGTTGCCCCTGCGAGTATAGCGGGTGTTCTTTGGGCCAAGCCTGCACCAGTGCAATTGCCGATTCTAGCTGTTCTAGTTTTCCCGACTTAGCCGCTTGTTGAGCGCAGTAAAGTCGCTCTCCATCCGCCGCCAGCGGTGACAGTTGTTGGCAATTTGGTGGTGGAGGCATAGTCAGCAACCACAGGAATGCGGCCGCACCGGTGACTCCAAATCCCACTAGGAGACTCAGCCAGATGAGCTGCCACTGCCAAAAAGTTCTTTTGCCCTCGTTGATCGGCAGCACCCTTGCTGAGGTACTCGCATCGCCTATCGCCTCTGCACTCAATGGTGCTGTCGGCTTGGGGGATGGGTTGTACTGCGGTGCTCTGTGGAATTGGTCAGATTGTCGTCTCGCCATTACTTCAGCTTGTCCTGTAATGCGCTCTATGCGTGACACTCCCACATCAAATCCATAGATTGTGATGTGGGATTCTGACTCCTGTTAAGGAGATCGAGAACTTCCTTCAAGGTACTGGCAATCTTTCCCTTTATGGCATTTTATAGTGAGGTTTGTGTCCCGCCCCACTGCTGGCTTTGGAGTATTTTAGGCTCTGTAAGCACGTAGATCATACCAGTTATCAAACTGTTATTCACAGCTCTCGCTGGCAGTTTAGCAGAAAAAACTGTATTAAGCCCCGTCAGTAGATTTTAGATACTTCGGCTTGCTTCGGCTCCCTTCGGCTACGCGAGCGGGCAAGACGCGAGCGGGCAAGTCGCGAGCCTACAAGTTTTAGATTTTAGATTTGACTCTGCTGTTGAATTGGGGAGTTCAACTAAAGTTTTGCTTTTCTTTACCCAAAAAAATGGGTTTAAAGCCTCTCCCTTGTAGCGTCCAAGGAAAAATTAATTTCCCTCAGAGACAATCTCCTGGCGATCGCCCCAAGTAACTGTCCCAGCTCAGCAGTCAACTGTTGAACGTACAGAATTGCTCTGCGCCCGACGGCGATCGATCGCCGTCGGGCGCAGAGCAATCATACTGAAATCATTTTATACTGCCGACAGGTTTATTTCCAATATTGCTTTAACAGCAGGCAGCCTAGGGATTTCTGGTTAAAAAGCCTTTGGTGTTTCGCTAACACTCGATGCTTCCGCCTCTGCCCCTGCCGAGCGGTATCCGTAGAAATCTATCCGGTAGTCTACAATTTTGACACCAGTTTGCTGTTGAATTTGTTCGATCAACTCGATCGGCAATTCCACATGAACGTCGAGAATCTGAGCCGTATCCAGACAGTTGACATGGGAGTGAGAGTCGCTGACATTCCCGTACAAGCGTCCCTCCGAGCGTTCTATGCACTCAATAATCCCTTCTCTCGAAAGAGCTTCCAGATTTTGATAAACAGAAGTATGACCGATCGAATGCGCTTGTCGGTTCAGGCGATCGTAAATTTCTCGAGCCGATAGGTGTTCTTTTGCATCCCACAAAAGCTCTAGAATAAATCGACGCTGGCGGCTCAAGCGCATTCCCGCCGCCTGACAGCGGTTTAAAGCATCTTCTAATGAACGAATTGGTTTCACAGCTACCGCCTTCTAGAGCCTGCTCGATGTTTAATTCTGGTACAATACTGCACGCCGATCTTATATCTAAATTCTAACGCAGGGTTGCCCAACAGTAGAAGATAGAAGGCAAAAATCAAAAATCCGTAAATCTTCAATGCCCCTATCGACTAACCGTTGCCGCACTAGACCAGAGTTGCACTCAATCGCTTTCAATTATTGAATTATCTGCGTCCATCAGTGTTTGTACGCTAGAAATCTGCGGTGAACAGATCGATCGAATACTTGTGCAACTCAAGTCTAGGAGCCTGCTGTGAGCACGCAGCAGAAAATTTCCGTCTCAAAAATATTGCTTTGACCTTATTTTCTACTGCAACAACTCCTATTTCGAGGATTTGATAGCATGAACCAGTAACTTGGCGATTTCCGAAAGTTGCTTTTTGTTGAAAGTTTTGAGCAAAAGCTTTACTACCGCCTTCGGGTCGGCGGGAAGAGCTACTTCCTTCGATGCCGGTGGTGCTGCGGTTGCTGGGGCGCTTGCTTCTACAGTTTTTGGGCTTGATGCCAAAAGTAGCAAATTTTTACTTGGAGCGATCGTCTTAACTTTCCCCCCTTGCACCAAATCCCCAGCCTCCTTGAGTTCTTTGATAATCAGCGGAGCTAAGACTTTATAAGAGTTTTTGGGATTAACGATCGCCCCTCTAGCTATTTTCACTAAATTTTGCCAAGTCTCAATTTTACCTCCCAACTTATACAGGCGAACGCACACAGCCGCCAACTGCTCGCGACTAGCAGCCGATTCTTTCTGTTTGAACCCCTGCAACATTTCTTTAAGTAAAACCATCACTTCCGCAGCAAAATTCGCCGGCACACCGCCCGCTGTTTGAGCGGCCCCGGCCCCGCGAGCCACCGCAGCAGCAGCCGGAACTTTACCCGCAGCCAAGTTTTTGAGATGAGTTTCCAGTTGAGCAAAAACTGGCATCACCTGTTGAACGAGTTTTTCTCCCTCTTCATTCCTCAAGCCAAAAGGCCCTTCCAGTCGCGCCAGCAAATCTTTAAGCGTATCAACTCCCTTTAAAAATAGGGATTCTGCCGTTTGGTCAACCTGCTTGACGGGCCCGTCCTTGAGTACCTTAAAACAATCTTCCAAGCGGTGAGCGGTTGTTTTGATACTATCCAAACTGAGCATCGCCGCCCCTCCTTTGACGGAATGGGCAGCTCGGAACATCTCTTGAACGCTTTCGGGGTCTTTCATCGTGGACTTCAAATCCACTAAACCATTTTCTAGAGTATCGAGGTGCTCCTTAGCCTCCTCGATAAACAAACGCATAATTCGATCTTGCTGATCTGACACGACAGTTCTCCTAACAATCTCAGCCCCCCTCCAGAAAGCACCATCTTCGCGGGAGGAAACAGGACTCCTGCCAAAAGTCAGAAGCTTCCATGCAAAATATTCTAGCCTGACTAACCTAGCAGGCTCAAAATACTGTCGGGCCAGTCTGAACCTCTAAAACTGGTGCGGTGGAAATTAAACCTATAGTTCTGAAGGAGTATCGGGAGCGATTTCAATGCCCCTGCCTTGTTTCATCATCTGCTGATCCGTAATTAAATCGCTCAATTCCTTAACTTCAACGCCGATGTTTTGGCAAGCCTGTTTCAATTCCCGCTGGAAGGTGTTGACGTCGGCTTCGTAGCCGCAAAGCTGCGCGGCTGTGACGATTCCTTGTTGGGCGTTTGCTTTGGCGCAGTCGATCAATTCAAGGCCTGTGAGGGGTTGGGAGGATGCCATAGTGTCAAACCACAATTTATATTTTGTCCCACTGTACCCAAAATGTTGAGATCGATCGATCTATCAAAAGGCATGAAACATCCTTTCTGTGCTGCGCGTTATCAATTCTTACCTTTTTTTGGGGAGTTCCTGGCAAGATAGCAGTAATTGGCATTTTTTAATCTAGATTGTGCCTAACTTCATATTGAATCGTAGTGAAAAACCTTCGCTTATCTAAAATGCACTGGCTTTGGAGCGTCCGGCATCGCGTTTTGGTGTCTGTTCTGTTCGCTATAGCAGTTACTGTTTTCCTGCCGCCTGACTATTTCCTGCTGACTCGGATGCTTTGCATTTGGAACGCGGGCGCTGTCAGTTTCCTAATTTTGACTTGGATGCTGATGCTGCAAAGCAATCCACAACTGATGCGCCACCACGCTCAGCAGTTGGATGCAGGTCGCTTGACTATCTTAAGTACGATCGTCGCAGCCGCTTGTGCTAGCTTGTTGGCGATCGTCTTCCTGCTGCGCGATACCAAAGGCTTGCCCCCCCATTTGCTATTTTTGCACTTGGGGCTTTCTGTGCTGACAATTGTTGGTTCTTGGATGCAGGTGCACACTATTTTCACCATGCACTATGCCCGAAGCTACTACGGAAACAGCAGCAAGCAGCACGGCAGCCATTCGCAGGCGAAGGGTTTGGATTTTCCCGGCGACGAGGAACCAGACTACAAAGATTTTTTATATTTCTCCTTTGGGATTGGGATGACTTGTCAGGTTGCAGACGTGCAGACAACTTCTCGTTCCATGAGGTATCTCGTGCTTTTTCACAGCGTTTTATCCTTCTTTTTTAATACTGCTATTTTGGCTATGAGCGTCAATATTATTGCTGGATTGAATTGATAGGAATCAGTATAATTGGCAAGCAGGAAGATTGGTATTATTTCAAATTCGGTAGTATAGAAATTATTAGCTATCATCCTTACCACTCTGGTAGACTGAACAATATAATTTCTATAGAACCGGAAACGATATTAGTAGAAAATAAATTCAGCCAAATTACCCAGATTGGTCTGACGCAATATGAATAATAACCAAAATGATAGCAACTAGCATTTGGCACAATTTGAATCGCTTTGAATATATCGATTATTGGCGTTGCTGAGTTAAAGTATGAATAGGAAAAATATCGAGTTGCTCGATCGGAATATGAGATAGCATCCGGTCAATTAGGATCGAAAACTTAATAATTCAAGCACCTCCTACAGTCATCTCTCCTGTAGGTTGCCACATCAAAGAAGGCAGAGCGAAAGTAACGAGTAATCGCTTAAGTTATTAACTTTTTATTCCTTACCAACAAAAATTATTCGTTCGTAGTGCGGAATTTACTCCGCACTACGAACCTGATTTAAATCTGTCAATCGACCGAACACGAGTTCAAAAGTAACCGTAGAAAAATTCAGATTTTTTGTAAACAGTAGTTAGTTGTGGGATTTGTATATTTAGCCGTTCATACTCTAACTCAGCAACGCCCGATTATTTGGCTGCGATTGTTAACGCTGTATTTGCCGCATAACTTAGCAATCTCGTCAATATTGTTTTTCAACCATAAAGCGATGAGACAGTTAGTTTAAGGCCGCATCTCCTGCATTGGATAGATTATTTTTTGCTTGATTGCTGTCCCCGAAGAGCGAGTTGTATAATAATAATTGCGAGCGGAGACGATCGCACTGTAAAAAAAAATGCTTTTTGTCAACCCGGAGATGCTCCCGAAAAAGTTCCCTCAAATAAGCTTAAATTTATGGTACTTAAATCGTTTCTATTGCAACTGCGCTTAGCCTTACCGCTGTTAATACTAGCCTGTGCGCTCACATCCCTAGCGCTCAACTACTACGTCAGACTTGTTACCAGCAACTACCGTCACAGCGATATAGCTAAGGTTCCAGCAGAACCTATCGCCATTGTTTTTGGTGCTGGAATTTGGGAAGATGGCACTCCGACTCCAATGTTAGCCGATCGAGTGCAAGCGGCGGTCGATTTGTACAAAACTGGGCGAGTGCGCCAAATTTTGATGACAGGAGACAACAGCAGCCCAGATTACAACGAAGTCAAAGCAATGCAGGAGTACGCCCAAGCACAGGGCGTACCGCTAAATAATATCACTCTCGATTATGCTGGTTTGAGCACCTACGAAAGCTGCTATCGGGCGAAAGAGATTTTTGGTATCACCCAGGCTGTTTTAGTGACTCAAAACTTTCACATAGCCCGCGCTGTTTATACCTGTCGCCAGTTGGGCGTACAGGCGATCGGCTTAGGAACCCCCGATTGGGGGAAATTTCGCCAATCTAGCATGATCCGTTACAGTTTTCGCGAATTTTTGGCAGTCCTCAAAGCGCTTTGGGAAGTGCGCGTTTCCCGTCCCAAACCGACTTTTTTGGGGCCGTTTGAAGGAATAAAATAAAAAATATGGGCGATGGGCTGAAGAGTTAAGTCCTTAGATAGAGGAATTTAGTCCGAACGATCGAACTAATTTGCTTAAAAAGAAGCCGTAAGTTTTGATTGAAGCAAAATTCTCAATCCAACTCACAGCTTACTTGGGTTTGGAAAGTCCTGCCAGCGACCAAGTTAGGCTCACCATCATCAAACGGCCCAGAGCCTTCATACGGTCTTCGGCGTTATTTTCAACCAATTGAGACAGAGTTTCCGAATTCAGATTTATCGAGGATTCTTCAGCGACTGCTGGTTCTTCTAACGGGACTTGTTCCGAAAATGTCTCAAGGCTGACTTGTCGCTGCTGATTTTCTTGTTCGGTCATTTCTGAGTCACCTCCTGGAGCGATCGCATACATAACCCCTACTACAAATGTAACTTATGTGTATCCGGGATTTGGCAATTAAATTTTTCTGTACCCAACAATCACAATTACCAACAAACTTCTAAGCTTTGAGCTCATTTATAAGTTATCTTGATCAAAACTTATGCACTTTCCCTCAAAAACCTGGTTTTTTGATGTAAATATTGTTAAATTCCCAGCTTGTATTATGTCCGGGGAAATAACCTGCCGCGCCTTGGTAGTGAGGATTTTAGTTTTGTGAATTTTCTGGGGACTCATCTGGTCACTACAAAACCAATTTAATTGTAGTCGTGACTGCAGACACGATCTTACGCATTCTCGGCTCCCACGCTACTGCTTGTGATGCACATCACTGAATTGTTATATTTACTTAAGAGTAAGATTTCCGAGATTCTGATATTGTTAAAGCTTGTCTAATGAATTTTGCTCAAATTTATCTCAAGCTGAAACCAAGCGTCTGGAAATTATTAAGAAACTAAAGGTGTAGAGCCGATGGCAATTTATGTTGATACTGCAATTATAGCAACTGCCGCACGGGCGATCGAGTTCGGATGGATAGCGGGAATTACTACTAATCCGACACTTTTGGCAAAAAGCGAGCTATCTGCTGATGAGACACTAAAACAACTGGCACAACTGACTTCTGGAGAAGTGTACTATCAGCTAACGGCATCTGATTTTGATGGCATGGTAGCAGAAGGAAAGGGTGCTTTTGAGTCGATCGGGCGGCAAACAGTTTTGAAAATTCCAGCAACAGCGGCGGGCTTCCAAGCAGTAGCTTATTTGTCGGGGGAAATTCCTTGTGCGGTGACAGCTATTTACAGTGCCGCCCAGGCCGTTGTGGCGGCAGAAGCGGGGGCCAAATATGCGATCGCCTATGTGAATCGCGCCACCAGATTCCTAGGAGACGGTTTTGGCTTAGTGCGGGATATGGCAAATGTTTTAGAGAGAACAAATACAGAGATTTTAGCAGCTAGCATTAAATCGCCGGAAGAAGCAGTCAAGACTTTATTAGCCGGCGCGCATCATTTGACATTGCCTTTTGACGTGTTGGAAGCAATGGCAGTTCACGAATTATCCCAGCAAACTGTTGATGAATTTGCCAAAAACGGGCGGGGAATTTTGGGATAATAGCAAATCCATTTGTACAACCTGTTGATTTTTTGGAAATTGGTAATTGGGAATTGGCTATTAGTAAGTACGGGCGGGTGCGGGTTGATGCAATTGTTGGTACTGCCAGCAAGAGCTATATCATACAAAATTAGTCATTAGCAATGATTCAATTTGTTCATCTAGAATCTCAAGTTTACAGTGGTTTGACTATGGCATTCGCCAAATCTTAATAGTGCAATCGGGACTGCCACTTACCACAGTCTTGCTATCTTTGGTAATAGCAATAGAATTCACAAACTGACTGTGACCCGAAAGAGTGGCTCTTTCTTTTCCCGTCTTCAAATCCCAAACTATAATCTCTCCGCCCGCGCTAATCAAAGTGCGACTGTCCGGGCTAAAGGCGATCGTCCTCACCCAACTCGAATGCCCTTTAAAAGTGCGGGTACGCTTTCCGTCTCGCACGTTTGACAAACGGATTGTATTGTCGTTGCTCGCACTAGCCACAAGTTGCCCGTTGGGGCTAAAATCTACAGCATTAACCGCGCCCCCGTGACCGGTGATAATTCTTCTGACTTCTCCGGTGTCGAGATTCCACAAACGCACAGTTTTGTCCTCGCTGCCGCTAGCGAGTGTTTTACCGTCTCGGCTCAAAGCGATCGCATTTACTCCTCCAGCGTGGCCGGCCAAAGTCCGCAACCTGCTGCCGGTTTTGGTATTCCACAAACGCACAGTTTTGTCATCGCTGCCGGTAGCCAGAGTTTTACTGTCACTGCTAAAAGCGATGGCGTTGACGGCGGCTTGGTGAGCGGCAATTGTCCGAATCCGCCGCCCAGTCTTCAAATCCCACAAAATCAGATTCTTGTCGTCGCCACCGCTGGCAAAAATCGAGCCATCCGGGCTCACCGCCAGCGACTTGACCGATTTTTTAGAATGCACCCCATTCAGAGTCCGCACGAGTAGTCCCGTCTTCACGTTCCACATCCTAATTGTCCCAAAGCTGGCGCTGACTAAAGTTTTACCATCGGGCGACAGGGCGATCGCATTTACACTCCCGACATTATCTAAACTTCTTTCCAAAAACCTACTGCTAGGCAAACTAGAAAGCAGCCACACCGGGTTTGCCGGAAACAACCCGTAACGCATCGAACCGTAAATTTGAGACGCACCAATACCCAGCATCAATACAGCAGCGCCTGAGAGGAACTTCTTTTTCCAATCAAAAACATTTTTATCGGCCTTGTTCAAGCCCGAATTCAGAGGTCTGAGGCGCTTCATCAAACTCTGCTTCGTCGCCCCAGCTCCGGCGGAACTTGCGCGAATTTTAGTTTGCCCCGTCGTCGGTAACTGAGTTGGCAACTGAGTTTCTGCCGCGTCTAGATTAATTTCCTCCAAGCACTGCAAAACCATTTGCGGACTTTGAGGTCGATTTCCCGGAAAAGGTGCCATCAGGTAGTCGATCACATTAGCCAAGGGGTCAGAAACTTGAGGAGCTCCCTTACGCCACATTAATCGGCCCGTGCGCGGGTTTTCGGGAAACGCAGTCGGCGGCTTCCCTGTCAGCAAATAAACAAAAGTGCGACCCAGAGCAAAAAAATCGGACTGCGGAACAGCTTTGCCATTAGTTTGTTCCGGCGGTGTGTAGCCAGGGGAAACAATACCAGTGACATTTTGTCCCTGGCCCACCTTAGCGAAATAAGTCGCCGACACTTCCCTAGCAGTCCCGAAATCAATCAGCACTAACTGCCCGTTGGGCTTGCACATAATGTTGTGCGGCTTGATATCTCGATGAAAATAGTTGAGTCGGTGAACTTGGTCTAAAATTTCCGACAGTTGTTTGAGCCAGTTGAGAGCTTGTTGTTCGCTGATCGGGCGGCCCCGATGTTTCAACCAGTCTTGCAAATTTGCACCAGCAATTTTCTCCATCACCAGACAGTGAAAAGACTCTGTGCTGTGAGCTGGCGAAAATGTAAAATAACCGTCGCGATCGACTTTTGGAATTCCTGGATGTCTCAGCCTGACCAATACGTCGGCTTCTTGCTTAAACAGTTCTACAGCTTTGGGATGTTCTTTGAGCAGGACTTTGATCACTTTTCGGGTGCCGTTGTCGTCTACTTCAAAGGTTCTGCCAAAGCCGCCGCTTCCGAGAGGCGCGACTAGGCGATATCGACCTTGCAACAAAAGTTCAGACCCGCAGTGAATGCACGCGGGTTTACCAGAGTTGGCTGGATCGGAGGGATTCGGGCATTTGGGATTGAGGCAATAACTCACGAAGCCACATAACCCTGATTGAGGTTGCTCTATCAAGTTTTACTCGGGCATTCTCAGCACTGTGTTGTGACTGAGATTCTTGCTTGGGCGAACTCACTTACTGGCAACTGGATTGCTCCAGCCTTCGGTAGAGGTGTTTTCTCCTCAAGCGTCAATTCCGGTATGCCCTACCGTATTCGATTAGTCGTTTTTATCTAGTTCGGTTTTTTTGCGAGTGCCAGCTTTCCCAGAGGGCAACACTGTTAGGTGTGACTGCACGCTCAACAACCTAGTTAAATTTTTACGTGGTCTACTTATACTCAATCTTCAGATTGTGACGATCGTAGCACACCTAGTACAACACTCATCAGCACTTGCTGATTGAAGTCCAGAAGGGTCGATCGAGCCAAGCAGACGGACTAAAGTTAAAGTCTCGATCGCGAGTGCGAATCCAATCTTTTTCTAGAACTTACGGCAGCTATATTTCAATTGTACGATCGCCACGACCACTTTCAAAAAAAAGAAGTCCTGCAAGCAGAGCGTCCGGGGAACATCGAGCGCCCAAGCATTTGTAGTGCCAGCGTCCTCTTCGAGAGATTATATACTCCCTCGAAGAGGAAGCTGGTAAGTAGTCAAAAAAATACTGGAAAACCGAGAGGCTTTTGAGTGGGAGAGTGGAGGAGAGTTGGAAAATCCACCATCTTCCTTCTTGCATCTTGGATCTTCCTTCAGCACGAGAAAGCCTGTTAAACAAGTCCCTCGATTACCGGATGGAAGTAGAAAGCCAGTGCCAAAACCGCATAAGCTGCCAAGAGCAAAGTACCTTCGAGCCAGTTAGAGTTGCCGTCAGAACTGATAGAATTGGCGATCAGCACCGACACCGCCACCGCTACAAGTTCAAACGGGTTGAAGTTCAAGTCCATCGGTTTGCCCAAGATAAAACCTGCCAAAACCAACACCGGCGCAACAAACAAAGCAATTTGCAAGCTCGAACCCACGGCCACAGAAACCGACAAATCCATTTTATTTTTCATCGCCACAGTCACCGCCGTCGTGTGTTCGGCTGCATTGCCAATAATCGGCACTAAAATCACCCCGGTAAACAGTGATGTCAGCCCCAAAGTGGCGGTAGCTTCTTCTAGGGTACTCACGAGCAATTCTGACTCGATCGCTACCATGACAGTACAGGCCAACAGCACACCAATCCACAGCGGCAGATTGACCTTGTGGTCGGGACTGTCTGGTGCTAAGTTACTTTCGGCTAATTCTTCGAGCATTTCTACTTCTGCCACGCCAGCATCGTAGAGATAAGTGTGGGTTTTCATCGAAAACAGCAGTGTCAGCACGTAGACGACAATCAGGATTACAGCCACAGCGCTAGAGAGGTTCTGCATAGTTGCCTCTGGAATGCCAATAGAGGTGGCATTAACTGCCGTCGGCACCAAAATGGCAATCACGGCTAAGTTCATCGCTGAAGCGTTCAACCGAGCGACTGTGGGCTGAAATTCTTGTTCTTTGTAGCGCAAGCCACCTAGCAGCATTGCAAGTCCCATCACTAGCAGCAGGTTGCTCATAATTGAACCGGTGATGCTGGCTTTGACAACATCTATTAATCCGGCGTTGAGGGCGACGATGCCGATGATCAATTCTGTGGCATTTCCGAAGGTGGCGTTGAGCAAACCCCCCAAATTTGCGCCGAGCACCACGGCGATTTCTTCGGTAGCCGTGCCCATCCAGGCGGCTAGGGGGATGATGGCTAGGGCTGATGTAATGAAGATTGTGGAGGATTCCCAGCCGAGAAAGTGTCCGGCGATGGAAACTGGGATAAATATCAGCAGGCTGGAAATTATTGTAGTTGTGTTTGGCATTTAGATTGTTAAAAGCTCGCAACTGTCAATCATAGCCTGCCACAAAGTTGCAAGAAGCGGGAGGAAAAGAAATTTGGGTTCGCTCAAAGCTTGAGGTGGCGCTCTTCTTTATTGGCCTACTCCTTTGTCGGGCTTTCCCTGTCGCGACGCTGGCGGGAGAGCAACTTTACACAAAGGGCGATCGGGCGATTTGAAATTTCGCTCCCAAACAGTCAGTTTTTCCCCGTTATCCGTATGTTTAAGAGTTTGGCGCGCAGCCGGTAAATGAGTAATGATAAAATCAGTGTCGGTTAAATGCGATCGTCAACTCATCTGAAATCACAAAAGTCGCAAATAATTATCAGTCATGTCAATAAAACTAGATTTTTTCAAAGTAGAAGTCGTCCCCCACGATCCAAGTTGGCGAGACGCTTTTGAAACTGAGTCGAAACAGATTGCACTTGCACTTACCGAAAATGCGATCGCTATACATCACATCGGTAGCACAGCCATTCCACAAATTTATGCAAAGCCGATTATCGATATGCTAGTTGAGGTCAAAGATATTATGAAAGTCGATGCACAGAGTTCAGGACTTGAGGCCTTAGGTTATGAAGCAATGGGTGAGTTTGGGATACCGGGCCGCCGTTTTTTTCGTAAAAGTAATGAACTAGGGATTAGAACGCACCACATTCACAGGTTTGAAGTGAACTCAGCACAGATATATCGCCACTTAGCGTTTCGAGATTATCTGATTTCCCATCCTGAAGACGCGCAGCAATACAGCGAACTTCAAAGAAAACTCGCAAACACTTACCAGGATAACATTCAGGGGTACATGGATGGAAAAGATGAGTTTATTCAAGAAATCGATCGAAAAGCAGCAAATTGGCGATCGCCTGATTAAATCTATGATATTAGAAGTTGCTATTCTTGATGTTAAACCTAATATGGCTGCTGAATTTGAAATTGCTTTCAAAACAGCTTCAGCTATTATTTCTTCTAGGCCGGGGTATATTTCGCACGAGCTGCAACGGTGTATCGAAATTAGAAATCGCTATATTCTGCTGGTGCGATGGCAGAATTTGGAAGACCATACTGTGGGATTTCGAGAATCGCCAGATTATCAAAGGTGGCGTTCTTTATTGCATCACTTTTACGATCCTTTTCCAACAGTGGAACATTACGAAGTCATTTGATCGTGACTTATAGAACCCATTTGATATCTTGGAGTTTTTGGGTTGGGTGATGAGGAATATAGAGAGAAACTGGTTTATGAGATTTACGCAAGGGGCGATAAACCGGGTTTCTACGAGTTTTGGGTGGATCACGAGAAATATAGAGAGAAACCCGGTTTCTGAGATTTACGCAGAATATATATCAAATGGGTTCTAAGCTGTTGTGCAAATAAACATTGTATATTTTGATGACAATCAAAAATCGTCAAATTCTCTCCCCCTCTCCCCTGATCCCCATCGGACCCTCAATCGCCATACACAATCTATATGAGCAACAGCTTATATCCTATAGGGTAGATTGACAGGTTTCGGATTGGTTCGTATTCGGACTTTAGTCCGCAATAATGAGCGGGAGATGTTCATCTAAATCAAATATTTATGCAAGAGGTTTAATATGTATAATTGCATGATTGTTCGCTTTGTTAACGGATATCGCACACAATGAATATCTCTATTCGACTACTTCAAGAAAATGAGTTGGCGGCGGCTGAACATATTTTTCGACTGGCTTTTGGTACTTTTATTGGATTGGCTCAACCGACGGATTTTGGTGGTGATGCGAACTATGTTCAAACGCGATGGTTAGTCGATCGCACGGCGGCTTTCGCAGCGGAGGTTGAGGGACAGCTAGTGGGCTCGAATATAGCTGTTTGTTGGGGGAGTGTGGGTTTTTTTGGGCCGCTGAGCGTTCATCCTGACTTCTGGAATCAAGGTGTTGCTCAAGGTTTGATTGAATGTGCGATCGGCAAATTCTCGGAATGGGGGACGCGACAGGCGGGGTTATTTACTTTTCCCAACAGTCCAAAACACCAGGGGCTTTATCATAAATTCGGGTTTTACCCGCGTTTTTTGACTTTCATTATGGCAAAACCAATTCAGTTTGTGGATCGGGATTTTCCGGTAATAAAATATTCTGAATTAAATTCACAGGAGCGATCGCACTTTCTGAAAGAATGTTATGAATTGACGGATGGTATTTATGCAGGGCTGGATTTATCGCGGGAGATTTTGGCGGTTGAGGCTCAAAATTTGGGCGATACGGTTTTATTGTGGGATGACAAGGGTTTGGCGGGATTTGCTGTTTGTCATTGCGGTGCGGGTAGCGAAGCTGGTTCTAATGTATGTTATGTCAAATTTGGAGTTGTGCGATCGGGTGTTGGCGCAGGCGATCGATTTGAACAGTTGCTGGATGTCTGTGAAGCGTTTGGGGCGAGTGAAAAAATGTTGCGTCTGATGGCTGGAGTGAATACGAGCCATGATGTGGCCTATGGTAAAATGGTCGATCGGCATTTTCGCACAGAAAGTACAGGTATAGTAATGCACAAACCAAATGAGCCTGGTTACAATCGATCCGAGGTTTTTGTATTAGACAATTGGCGCTAATTCAAGGTTTTTTGGCGATGTTTAACAGACATTTACTACCTGTTATATCAAATCTTCTCTTCATTGGAATAGTAAATTCAGTGTTGACTGTTGACTGTTGACTGTTAACATCATGAGGAGTGCAACCGGAATTGATATTAATCATATTTTTAGGAGGTTCTTCCTCACTTACTATCCTAAATCAAGAACTCAATCTTTCTCAAAATTTGAATAGATGTGTAATAAAGTAAATCAAGTTTTTGTCTGGCTTGACATTTAGGCTGGTTTAATTGTCAACTCTCAAGAGACACAAGAATTTTTGAGAGCGAATTACAGTCACGAGCCCAAAAAGGGTATTCATACCAATTCATTGGTTCATGACTTTAGCTAACTATCAATCATTTTGGCAAAGAAGGCGGTGCGGGTGGAGACTGAGAAGGTCGGGGAATATAGCTCGGTTTAGGACGGCAAGCTTCTATTATTTCGTTTCTAAACTGGTTAATTTTATCACTTTTTGAATAAAACAGAATTAAATTATTGCTACTCGTATAAATAACAATATAACGCTGTTTTACAACGAAAGCCAATACAATGAAAATAATACCAATAAAGAAGATTCCCAGGGTCAAAATTCCAAGTCCGAGCAGCCACCAAGTACAGCCTTCCCCAATTTCAACTGCTTTGACATTTTGAATGGGAATGACAATTTCTTTGATTTCTAAGCCAAAAAATGAAGTAAAATTTCCTTGTAAGGTGTCTCCAACTATTTTAATAGTTCCTGTACCGCTGGTTCGGAGTGGAACTGCACCGACTAATTGACCTGGAAGACCGCTGATTTGCGTAACTGATTTAGACTTCATTTTGTTTGATGATTGTTGTAATAAGAATTACCGGGATCGCGCAGTATTTGTTTTCCGCTGTGCCTGAGTTCCTGGTAGGGACACGGCATTGCCGTGTCCCTACACCGATCTTCATTTTTTTTGATAATTGTTGTAATAAGAATTACCGGGATCGCGCAGTATTTGTTTTCCGCTGTGCCTGAGTTCCTGGTAGGGACACGGCATTGCCGTGTCCCTACACCGATCGCTCTGCTGAGTTGGTATTACATGAAACCTTGAAGTCTTTCTAGTGCTTTCTTCTGTTTCAGGAATTTGAACTTAGTTACTGTCTTTGCTTTTTAAACAGCTACTTTTTGGTAAATATAATCAACAGCCTGTTGAACTGTTTTTATGTTCTCCGCAGCTTCATCGGGAATTTCAATGTCGAATTCCTCCTCAATCGCCATAATTAGCTCTAGCGTATCTCGGTGGAGTCCAAAATAACCACCTGAAATACTACTAAAATCTGCTATATCATCGGGAAACTTAGTATTGAGGGTAACGTCAGTTGCATCAACTTCTAGTTGCTTGGCAACAAGCGCTTTGACTTTTTCATAGATTTGCTGCTTAACCTTATCGCTTGGGAAAGATTCTGCAACAACGGTAGCAGTAGCAGTAGTAGTTTCATCAGAATCTAATTCTGATTCGTCTTCCGATTCATCTCGGATTCTGAAATAGTAATATAAATTAGCAACAGCCAAATCTGATGCTTTCTCCAAGTTCGACAATACTAAACTTTTATGACCCGCATTTTCCCCTTGCTCAATGATATAACCTTCATACTCTTCACGTCGCTGCGGATCGAGCATCAGTTCCAGTTGAGTGCGAAGCGCATAAAAATGAGACTTCGGGCGCAAATTTTCATAAAATAACTGTTCGTCGGGTATTGCTAAAGCTGTGGTGGCTGAATTTTTCTCCCCAATAACAGCTAAGTTTGATTTACTAAAATCAGCACTTTGTAGCTCTTTTAATTCACTGGGCGGTAAAGATTTTATCCAGTCAATCTGATTTTGCCAAGTGTCTAATAAAACTAAATCGCGATCGTGAATGCACGCAATCTCTGGAAACAGAAAATCTAGTTCTCCGTCTGAGTCGCAGCCAGCAATTACTGTTAAGCCATCTTGACGGATTTGTTGTTGAAGTTGAGAAATGCGATCGCCCGCAGCACCAAATTCATTCTGCACCTGATACGTGCCGATAATACTTTGCTCGATCGCCCAACTGCACTCTAACCGCCGCAACTGTCCCGCCGCACAGGTTTCTGCCAACAAATGCGGATTTCTGTAATCTGCTAAAGCTTCAAACAGCATCCCCCGCGCGGCATCAATTTCAGCATTGCGGCGGTTGATATCTTGCAGTTGCAAAGCCGATCGCATTCGTTGAATTGCTTGATTGAATAACCCGTAAGCCCGCACTAAAACTAAACGGTGGTTCTCAAATTTTATATCTGCAACAACTTCCGAAATTAATTGCTTAATTTCCGCGCCTTGGCCTTTCACAAGTTGTTCTAAATTGATGAAACCATTTTCTACTTTAACTTCCAGCCTTTCTACCGCTTTTTTTAATTTCAAAGTCTGGTGCAAATTCACCGCTGACAAAGCTACCCCAGCCGCAACTCCCACACCAATGACGGCTGTAGTCGCTTGCAGCACCCCCAAACTCGCTTGGACGGCTTGAAAGCCCATGTGCGTTTGGTGCATCTGCAAGCCGCCCATAACAAGCTGCACGGGAGACACTAAGGGCGATAGTGGGCTGTTGTTGACCACCGCACCAACGGCATGGGCCGCAAACTGTCCCGTGGCTGCATCTCTCGCCATGCCGATCGGCACTCCAGCGGATGTAAACACTTGCACGTACTTGCCAGCCTCGATCGCAGCCTGTACCGCTGCAGGAAATACAAAGTTCATCATCAATTTTTACCCTGGTAGCAACCCACAGAACAACTGATCTATTATGATCCATTTAATAAAAGAAATATTATTAGGCGCTACAAATGAATACTTCGTTAATTAGTCCGCAAACGGTTGAGCTTGTTTCGCTGCTGACTGGGCAAAAACTACGAAAAGAGGATATTACTCCGCCTCTGCTTTTTCTGGCGGGGCTGGTGACGGTGTTGTTGGGAGTCATGTATGCCGATGATACGGTAAGTGCTGAGGAAACGCAGCGATTGCGGACAACTTTTACGGAACTCATCCCCGCGAACAACAGTTTGCGCCAATTGGTAATGCTGATGGTTAAGGGCGTGCGAGACCGGCAAGTTTACAATAAAGTGACGGTGTTGTTGGCGCTGACTGCGTGTTTTTCTGAGGAGGAAAAACTGCTGCTGATTAGTTTTGGGTATCAAATGTCGGCGGCAGATGGAACAATAGAGGAACGAGCAAAAGAGTATTTGAAAATCATCGCTAGCCGACTCGGAATCGACGGGCGATATTTGACTGTTTTGGAAGCGAGTTTTAGCAATCAATCAATAAGGGATACAGCAGCTTTAGCAGAAGTCCATTCGTTACTCGATCCAGCAAGATTTCAATCTCTCGATTCTTTGTTTGTCCGTGCAGCCAGTCACATTATCGAACATTTGCCAGCAAAACCCAAACAGCAAACAAATCGCAAACAGTCAGTTTCGTCCTATCAGGAGTTGAAAAAGTTTCAGGAGTATCGGCAACAACTGGATGCTGTTTGTGGAAAACTAGGCTTAACTCTGCTAGATGGGAGCGATCGCAACGTGCTATCTCCTAATTTAACAGAAGAAGTAGCAAAGATATCTCGTAAATTACAATCTCAGCGGTTTCGCGTTGCTGTTGTCGGCGAGTTCAGCAAAGGCAAATCAACTTTGCTCAATGCTTTGTTGGGGGAGGAAATTCAACCGGTGCGGGATATTCCCTGTAGCGGTACGGTAACTGTTTTAAAATACGGGCCGCAGCAGCGGGTGATTTGCAAATATACAGATGGACGCGAGGAGGAGATTTCACCCGATCAATATCAAGAGAAAGCCTCGATTTCTGAGGAAGCTGCTTTAGGTTCTTTTGGAGATGAAACTGTCAAGTCAGAAATCACAGAAATCATTTTCGAGCATCCGAATCTCGAATTGTGTACCAATGGTGTAGAAATTATTGATACTCCCGGATTGAACGAACAAGCGGAACGCACGTTAGTTACGGAACAGGTTCTCAAAACAACTGATGCGGTGATTTTTTTGACTCACGCTCAAATGGCTTTGACAGAAAAAGAGCGGGAATTGCTGTTGTATTTGAAACAAGAGTTGAATCCGGGGAAAGATGATGAACCTGCGAAGAATATTTTTGTTTTAGTTAATTTTGCCGATTTGCTGCGTCGAGAAGGAAGCCACAAGCAGGCAAGACAAAGGGTAGAAAAGTTTGTTAGTGAAAAATTGATTGGTGGTGAAAACCGGATTCATTTGATTTCGGCTCAATCAGCACTTGAGGCTATTTTGGATGGGACGGAAAATGAGTTTGTGAAATCTTTTCAGGATTTTACGAAATCTCTGGAACAGTTTTTGACAGTTGAACGGGGGGCGATCGCACTTCGGCAATCAGCCACCGGAATTAAGCAAATTATTAATGCTTGCTGCGATAAATTGAATCAAATGCGGGAAATTTCAGAAGGAAAGCTGACACTTTCTCAAGGAGATAAGGCGAAGATTTTTGAAGAAATGGCGGAAGCAAGCGGTCGCGATGTTAAGATTAGACTTTTAGCTAATAAACTGAGGGAGGAATCTTTAGAAGAAGCTCGTGAATCTTGGCACGAATGGGTGAAAATATTGGACGATCGCATGGCTACAAAAAGTAAGAAATGGACTTCAGAGCATAATCATATTTGGAGCCAAGACAAGTTAATCCGAGATTATGCCAAACAATTTGTGTGGGAATTAACACAAGAAATTGATGTTTGGAGCGACCAAAAAATGCAGTTTATATTAAAACAAAAAATAGAAACTTTAGACTTCAAAATTAAGGAAGAGTTTTATGCAATCCGACAAGAGTTTCAAGAGTTCGATCTGCGACTTAGCACTAGCCTTGTTACTCAATTCAATAACTTAGGAATAGCAAAAAATTTGGGTGGAATTGGCATCGGTGGAAGCAGTATCGCTTCATCAATTAACTCAGATATTGGAGGTCCTGGAGGTTTTCTTGGCGGTTTAGGTCTTGGTGGAGCCGTCGCGGCGGGATTGCTGTTTTTCGCAGGACTTGGTATTATTCCAGTTATTTTGGGTGGCTTAGCTGCTGGTGGGGGTGGCGCATTTGGATTGGGAATGCTAGATGTTGATGGAATTCATAAGCAGATTAAGCAAAAAGTCGTTATGTTAGGCTATGAGAAGTTTAATGAATCTTCACAGTCTATTTTTGATAAAATACAAGAAAGAATTATTGCAGTATTTGAAGAAAGAGTTGAGACGAGTAGCGGTGCGATCGCACAAGCAATGTCGCTGTGGGAGAATTTATTGGAACAGCAGGAAAAGCGCGATCGCCAAAATCAAGCAGAATGCGACACCGAAAAAGTTTGGCTGGCTGAAAAACGCCGAGAACTCGAACAAGTACAGAATCAAATTGAGGCTATTTTAAATCAGAGCGATCGGCTAATTCAATGAGTTACGGGTAAACGCAAAAAAACCATAGTACCTTGTAGATACTACGGTTTTTTGGGCGATCGCCTACTGATTACTGAATACGCTTGGGTTAAAACTGTTCATTCCCCGGAGATCCCCCTAAATCCCCCTTAAGAAGGGGGACTTTGATCAATTTCTTATTCCCCCCTTTTTTAGGGGGGTTAGGGGGGATCCGCCGAGGCTAAATCCTAGTGACTGATTACCGATACTTCTACGCCAAAACTGGCACCGGCTGCGGCCAACGTTTCATGACTTTACCAATCACCGCCAATTCTTCCATCAAGTTGTCGAACTGATCCGGTGTTAAAGATTGCGGCCCGTCAGACAAAGCTTTTTTCGGATTCGGGTGCACTTCTATCATCAGGGAATCTGTACCAGAGGCGATCGACGCAAACGCCATCGAAGGTACAAACTGCGCCCAACCAGTCCCGTGACTCGGATCAACCATAATCGGTAAGTGAGTCAGGGTTCGCAGCACTGGAACCGCCGACAAATCCAGCGTATTCCGCGTATACTGCCTGTCATACCCGCGAATGCCGCGCTCGCACAAAATCACGTTCGGATTGCCCGCAGCCATGATATACTCGGCAGCCATCAACCATTCTTCAATCGTGGCGGAAATGCCGCGCTTCAGCAAAATTGGTTTGTCTTGAGCTCCGACTTTCTTCAACAGCGAGAAATTCTGCATATTTCGGGCTCCGACTTGGATCACGTCGGCTACTTCTACGATCGCACTTAAGTCCGCCGCATCCATAACTTCGGTAATAATTCCCAAACCGCTAGCTTCCCGCGCCGCCGCCAGCAGTCCCAAAGCACTCTCGCCGTGTCCTTGGAAAGCGTAGGGAGAGGTTCTCGGTTTGTAGGCTCCACCGCGCAAAAATTGAGCGCCAGCAGCTTTGACACGCATCGCCGTCTCGACAATCATTTCTTCGTTTTCGACCGAGCAAGGGCCTGCTACGACTGCGATCGGGTGATTTAAGCCGATCGTCACAGTTCCCAAGGGAGTAGCAATCGCGACTCCGCTGGGTTCACCTTGGCGGTATTCCAGAGAAGCGCGTTTGTAGGGTTTTTCTACCCGCAGCACTTCTTCAATCCAAGTGCTCATTTCGCGCAGTTGCATCGCTTCGAGCTCTGCGGTGTCGCCTACCAAACCCATGACAACTTTGTAACGCCCAACGATTTTTTCTGGTATCAAACCCCAGTTAGTGCGGAGTTCTTCGTCTAGTCGATCGATCTCGGCTGCTGGAGTGCCGACTTTCATGACAATAATCATATTTTTTTTCCCTTGGTCTGTTGCGCTCAACACGGATTATGACACGGATGCACGAAGAAAAACTGATGTAATTTTAATTCTGCATTCATCTAGATTCTTTCACCTGTCATCATTTCTCAGTTAGCAATTGCCCAAATCTATTATAACAACCTGTTTATAGTAATGACTAAAGTCTTTGCTGGCAATTTTACCTAGAAAAAACTGAAGTTTTCACTAAAAACCTTTGAAATTTTGGTAATTTTGTCTGTTAGCTAAATTACTGATGACTGATGACTCAGAGGGCGGATTTTGCAATTTTTTTAGTCACTTGTATCATATATCCTCTTCTAAACCCGCCCCTACAAAATGCTAATGACTAATGACTGCTGACTGATGACTAATGACTGCTGACTAATGACTAATGACTACTGACTAATGATTTTTAACTTTTTGGTTTAGCGGCGCGCCATGCTTCTCGCATCCGTCCAAAATTGGTAGTGAATTCTTCCCACCCCAGAGTGCTTCCTGAAGTTTCTTCATCCCAGGAAGCTGAGAGGACTCCGTAGCTCAATCCCAATACGCCTAAACCAAAACAGCCCATGCTTACCAGCAATACTGCTGTGTTGGGCAAGTCAAACAAGCCTTTGCTGACTATCAAATAACTCACAAAAAATGTGGAAATTCCCAGAATGGTCGGTATGCCGCAAAATACCGCTATGCGCGATATCATGCGTTTGCTGACTGCTTCTGGGATGGATTGCGCCTGTTTTCTGGTTTTGTTAGCTGGAGGCTGCTTGTCGGCAACATTTGACTCTAAGGCTGCATTTGTTTCAGGTTCTGGGGGCTTTTTAGGCGTTTTTTTACGATTTGTGACCGGTTCAAACGGTAAGCGCTGGCGGGGTGGTTCGGAGGACATATTTTATCTCTAACCTGAATTCTCGAACATTTATTCAATAGGTCTTGGTTTTTGTCCAAGATTCTTGAATATTGTCGCAAATTTTGGCTTTGATGTTTAGCCGCGAATGCCTAGACGGGCAATCAATGCTTTGTAGCGTTCAACGCTTCCTTTTTGGATGTAGGCTAGGAGGCGCTTGCGACGGCCGATCATCATCATTAAACCGCGCCGGGAGGCGAAGTCTTTTTGGTTGATTTTCAGGTGGGCGCTGAGTTTGCTGATGCGATCGGTCAGCATGGCGACTTGGACATCTGCCGATCCGGTATCAGTTTCATGGGTTTGGTAATCGCCCATGATTTCTAGTTTGCGCTGTTGTGTAAGTGGCATGAATTGATTTTATGTTTTTTTGTACGATGTCACAATCTGGGATCTTATCACAGATCGAGAACGGTGGGGGTTGATTTTTTGGCGGCAAGGGTTGACCGGGCGATCGGGCGAGTTTAAATCCCCTTGGGGGGAAGTCAATTCCGCTACAGCGAAGTGGCGGCTGCTTGTCGCCAACTGATTTAGTTATCGGCTTAAATAGCTGATCGCCTCGCGTATCCAATCATCCGCATTACCTTTGTTGGACAAATTGCTGTCTTGACTGAGGGTTTGCAAGGCTTGCAAGACTTCCGCCCCAGTGTATCCCATCGCCAGCAGGATCATCTCGACTTCTTCTTGAATAGCTGCGGGGACTCCGGCGGCGACAGAAGTTGTCAAACCTGCTTCCTGTCTCCATTCCGAGAGTTTGCTTTTGAGTTCCAAGGCGAGGCGTTCGGCGGTTTTTGTGCCCACTCCGGGGGTTTTGGCGAGGATGCGGGTGTTTCCGCCGACGATCGCCTGGACTAAATCTTGCATTCCTAAAGTATCCAAAAGGGCGATCGCCAGTTGAGCACCAACACCGCTAACACTCGTCAACTGCCTAAACAAATCGCGTTCTGCCGCGCTACCAAAACCGTATAATACGATTTGGTCTTCCTTAACTTGCTGGTGAGTAAATATTTGGGCGATTTCGCCGGAAGCTGGCAATTGACCCGTCACGCGGGGTAAAATTTGGATTTCATAGCCAACTTGATTGACTTCGAGAGTCAAAATGACGCGGTTGCTGCCTTTGGAGATATTGGCGACAGTGCCTTTGAGATAGCTGATCATATTGTTTTTTACTAGACTTATTGCATAGATATTTGATTGATGGGCAAACCGCAGATGTCAGGTAGATAAACGCCCATGGACGCAGATAATTTCAACTCTTGAAAACCAATTAATTCAATCTTGTTTACTGAATAATACTACACTTTTGTATCAACTTATAGCGGTTCGATCGCGTGGTGATATCGTTTCCGGTTGCATCGGAATGATTTAACCGGCGCTAGAACACAGAGTACACAGAGTCCGAGAATATATATCTGAATCATTCCGATGAAGAGAGGATTTGATATGAGGTATGCCCGCAGAGGCCTATGCCCAATGCCCAATGCCCTGTTTGGCCAATGCCCTGTTTGGCCTGCGCGGGCCAATGCCCTGTTTGGCCAATGCCCAATCCCGCATAGTATCTCATCTTTCTGAGAAAGGCTATAGTTATTTTTTAATTCAAAATAAGATGCTTTTTGACCAACGACAAATCCGTCTTGCCAAAATTCACCGCCAAAGCCACATTTAAATTTTCTAATGATTTTATAAACCACATAATTTCATCAGAAGCTTTACCTTCATAGTGATTAAACAAAATAGACAATCGCTTTTCCAACTCAGGCTTAACTTTGCCCGAAAGCAGCAGGATTTTCAGCATTAAAGCAATTGTCCGGCTGGGGCCGAGGTTGTATACCAAGTCGTAAAAAACGTAGTGACTGAGATGTTGGGAATTTTCCACTACTAAAAAATTGAACAATTGGTTGCAAGTCCGAGCTAACAATATATTATTTAATTTCCCCGAATCGCTTTCAGAAAATGTATTTTTGATGTACCTGTACAAGCGGTCATTAAATTGACGACCGCCGTATTCTGGCTCCACTGCCGAGATTAAATATTCATACAAATCAACTTTAAATGAACTGTAAGATGGAGTTTGTCTGGCATCTCTTAAGAAAAACTGAGCCGATTCTTTGTGGGTGCGCTCGCCTGCCACTTTTCCGACAAATTCCCTAACAGCCAAGTGCAGTTCTGAATCATTCAAAAGTGTCGGATTAGGCGCGCGTTCCACAATGCCGATCTCTGTATTTCTCGGCTCAACCAAATAATTCAAATATTGAGATAAATTATTTTCAAATTTTCGCAATCTTTGAATTTCTAGTTTTTTGATTGTTTGCTGGTCTTCCTCAACGCTGTCCTTGCTCAGCAGAGAATGCCCGTACAAATAAGGATACCGATAAATCAATTGACCCAAGGGGTAACGACTATTTTCTTGCTCTGCTTCCGGGTCTTGTTCTACGGCTTTTACTAAACGCTCTAAGGTCTGGAATTCTTGACTTTTAGTAAAGAATTTTATTTGTTCTTGCAAGCGCTTGACTATGTAAAATTCCATCCCGAATCGGGGAGAAGTCTGTTGAAATAAAGCTACTAGGTTGGCGATCGCAAATTTGTTCTGCGAGTGCAATTGCCAGCGGTTGATCGGGATGTAGCAGCAGCGGTGGAGAATATATTTAAAGTTCCGATCCGATCGCTTGACGGAGATTATGTTGTATAGAGTTGCTTCAATGGAGCGATCGGGATAGCCCATACCGTCGATAAATAGCTTGCGGAACCGCTCGATTACCTGCGGGGGGGATTCTGTTTCCACGCAGAAGACGATGTGATCGTACAATCTCTGTTCGTTGCTGCCGGATTGAACAGTATCTGAGGGCGGGGTGAGAATGCTGCTGTCTGCATCGGTTTCTGGACTGCGGTCTGCAACTTGTGGGACAATGATGGTCGGTTTTTCCTGAAAAGTTCCCGGATGCAAAAACCAATAGTGTTCTTGGCTTAATTGTTTGTTCGCCGCCCAATCCAAGGCTGACTGCAAACTTTCTCCGGTCAATAAGTGCGAGTCATTTTCGCGATCGGAAGCCAGCCACGCTGCCAGCGCCTCGCGGTAGGGTGCCAGATTTCCTAATTCTTTTTCCACCCAGAATTGATTGAAAACTGACTGATAAATTAGGTTGGCAACTCTTAATTTACCCTGAACTTTAACAACCAGTCCTGACAGTTGCAATTCTATTTGTTCGGCAGAGTAATCTACCGCTAATCCCGGCGCTTCTGCTGGTTTTGTCTGGTCTGGCGATCGCAAAATTTGCTGGTAGCAGGTTAACAGCTTGGTGAGGTCGCAGCGGCTGTGGAAAATGCGTTTGCGAATTGTTGTCAAATGTAGGGGTTCGTCCCATTCTTCCCAATTTTTAATAATTCGATGTTTGAGTATTGTTTTGACTTGCTGGGCTTCGCAATTTCGGCCAATAAAAGACCCGTATTCAAGTACCAAGTTGCAAAGCTTTTGAGTCAAAAACGGTTGACCGCCCGTCCAAACTAATATTTCTTGGAGCACTTTTTGGGGACGAAAAGCTTTGAGTGCCAATCCTTTTGCTAGTGGCAAACTTTCTTCGAGTTGGAATTGACTTAAATTAATCGATCTTCCAATATTAAAAGGGTTGCAGTTTGAATCTCGGATCGATTCTAACGGGGCGGCTGTTCCAAAAACTGCAAAAGTCAGGCGATCGTATTCGGGTTGTTCTGCCCGCTTGGAGTAACAAGCCCGGATCGTGGCAAAAAAATCGTTGGTACTGAAATTTAGGTTTCTAGTGCTGTCAATGTCATCGATGAAAATTACCAGATTTTGCCGAACTGACTTGAGCAAAACTTTTTCGATAAATATCTCTAATCGGTACGCTGGCGACAGCAGTTCGCGATCGTTCCACCACTTGATGGCATCAAACCTGTTGGTGAGGTGCAAACTGCTGGCGATGCGGTGCACGATCGCCCCGTACCACTTTTGGAGGGAGATATCCGGGCTGCTGATGCTTTTCAAGTTGATGGCGGCAAAAACTGTACCTTCTGCTTGCAACTTTTTGGCTGTTTGCACTAGCAGGCTGGATTTGCCCATTTGTGGCGAACTCAACACGTAGCAGAATTGTCCGGCTTTGAGTCCTTCGTAGAGTTCGCTGTCTGCGGGTCGCCTGACATAGGTGGGCGCACCGGCAGGCAAATATCCTCCGACTTGATATTGGTAGGTTGAGTTGACCAATGCTGTCATCTGGGAATTCATCAAGATCCTGCGCCCCTATACTGTGCGATCGAAAGGTTACAAATTGCAATAATTATTATTGCCAGCTTACTCTTGTGGAAAATTTTTGTGCCTCTTTCTCTATTGTCTACTAACTAAACTTTCTGCTGCTCAATCTTTACCGTATCTTTGCAACTGTTGACCTCAAATCTGGTTGGGCGGGCGATCGGACTCCGAGATCCGATTATTTACATTGGTTTACATAAACTATAACTATATCTATTTTTTGGGCTCGATCGGATTGAAAACATCAAAACGCCATTAAGTTCATATTTTTTGACAATAATACTTTAAAATTCACCCGATGGTATGATATTGCCAGGGAAATTCATAACTGCAATGCCCTCAACCTTCTGCCTTCTGCTCCGTCTGGCGAATGCAGACAAAAAATGCTCAGCAATGAGTAGCAATAAAAAACCTCAGCATTTGGCTGAGGACTGCTTGAGTGGGAGATATCGTTAATCTGCGTTTTTTTTGTTGACTTAGATAGCATGGAATTCCATGCTGCTGACACTCCCCCGACTTCGATGAGCGCGGGGATTTTTAAGGAAAAACTTTTTGGAATGAATCCACAAAAAGTTTAATTCTTAAAGGCATTGTCAGTGCCCGCCAACCACTCGCTCAACTATAAAAGCTAAGTCTGTGGCTAATTGTAGAAGATGCGCCCTGATGAATTAACTACCCGATAGATGAGCACCCTGATGACATAACTCCCTGATGGATCGACGCCCTGATGGCTTTAGCCCCACTACCCAAAAAATTCAGGTTGGTGGATGATCGTGGACATTAGTAACACGTCACTTCTGGCGTTTTCGATCGCAAGCGGGTGTGCCTGTCTGAATTGATTATGGCAGGTAGATTTATCAGAAGACAAGTGGGCTATTGCATCAACCCACTTCTGAAAGATCGGGTTAGCCAAAAAGTGCCAATCTACGGAAATCAGGGTCATCGAACATGAAAAACAGCATCTTAGTATTAGGGGTAATTGCCTCGGCGGGCGTCGGCTTTTTCCAGGCAGGTAGCGCCAGCGCTTCTGCGATCGTCCCACAACCAAAAACAGCCAGCAGTTTGACGGTTTCCGGGAGTCATCCCGACTTCAACTACACTGGAACGAATGAGGATGGGGACCAGGAAGAGGTCAAAACGGGTAAAGGCAGGAAATAATTGGCGATATTGTGTGGTTTGCCCGCAGTGCGGTTGCGATCGTAGTTGTGGTTGTGGTGTTTGTTGTCGCAACCGCCTCGGCTTGAGGCGGTCAAAAGTCGATCGCGAATATCAGTCTACCTAATATCGGGGGGTGGAGTCAGCTTCCAAGAACGGTGAATGAGAAAATAAAGAGGTGAGGCGAGTCTGTCGGTGGAGTTTCCCGACCTTGGGACTTCCTTACCTTCTGATGTTCGGGATTCGGATCTGGCACAATCGTATTTCATATCTTAAAAATCCAATGGAAAATATTCTCGAAACTACCCGCAGACAGCGGGTATTGACTAGAACCCAGGAAAGGCGTCAGGCGACACCCAAAGAAAAACAGTTAATTCACCTGCTGGCAAATATGGCTTGCAGTTTAATTAACTATGACTACAAACACTCGAACGGGAAGGGAACTCTCGCGCCTTCGGAACGCAAGCGTTTAGCGGAATGGCACTACCTGCGAGTTCAGCAAATTCGCCGGATCGAACGGTCGTTAGAACCCGTAGCTACCCTCAAGCGCGTGTACTACAAGAGCATTCTCAGTCCGAGGGATCTCAAGTCTTTGAAATTTCTGTGGCTGGATGAGGAGGACAAAAACCGCGTCAAACGGGTAGATCCCGACTTGGACGACATTCTCAGCGAAGCTTTGGATCGGGGAGATACTTTGAAACAGCTATTTCACTCGATCGAATCGAAAGACCGAATCTTTGCGGCAACTCCTAGCCCCGGCGTTGTACCGCTTTGGGTCAAAGAGTGGGAAGATTCCGAATATGACATCAACTATTTTCCCCCTTCTTTCTCTGCATGGGTGTCGATCGTGGACGACTAAGCTGGGTAAGAAACTTTTTTGCACGGGATCGATCGCAAATTTCAGATGGTAAAGGGCGGTTGCGATTGCCGCCACCGACTCTCGACTTGGCCGGGGGCAAAGTTAGGGCGCTAAGGTACGAGCAACCATCGGAGTATAGAGAAGTGAATCGAAGTCAGTACCGTTGTACAATGGAGCAAAACCAGGGCTTCAGCTAATAGCTGATAGCTGATAGCTGATAGCTGATAGTTTCCCATGACTGACTCGATTTCTACTTCTCCTTTAGACTCGGCGGCCGATACAGCCGAACTACGCTCTCAGTTGAGGTCGGGTTCGGAAAAAGCTCAACTGCAACTGCTGCAACAACACATAGCAGATGCCGGTTGGGACGTATTGATGGAATTTTTATTAGAACGCAAGTCGGAGGAACCGACGGCGGTAATGGGTAAGGCTTACCAAATTCTTTACAGTGCTGACTCTCCGAGAGCTACGGAGTTTTTGCAGGCAAATTTTCCGACTGGAGTTGTGCCGCTGCGATCGGACTCTAACATTGATTACACTCCGCTGCAACAATTATTGGCGCTACAGGAATTTCAAGAAGCCGATCGCTTGACATTAGAGAAGCTTTGTGAATTGGCGGGCTCCACAGCTTTGCAAAGAAAGTGGCTGTATTTTACGCAAGTTGAGAGTTTGCCGGTGGCGGATTTGCAAACAATGAATGTGCTGTGGAAAGTTCATTCCGAAGGTAAATTTGGCTTTTCGGTGCAGCGCGAAATTTGGATGAGTTCGGGCAAGAATTGGGATAAATTGTGGCCGCTAATTGGCTGGAAGAAGGGGAATAATTGGACGCGCTACCCGCAGGAGTTTATTTGGGATTTGAGCGCGCCTAGGGGTCATTTGCCGCTGTCAAATCAGTTGCGAGGAGTGCGGCCGTTTGCGGCGTTGATGGGTCATCGGGCTTGGGTGAAGTGAAGGGTTTGGGGCGGGCTGGACGATCGCCGGCCCGCGATAGTTAGCGGGGAGATGGAATTTTTAGATTTAACCGTAGAGGGCGCATAGATCGCAGAGGTAGAGGGGTGAAGAGAATAGGGGCGATCGTGCTAATCGATTTTTCGCTGCAAAGGCATCAAACTCTTGCAGCATCTACATGACAGCCTCAAAATTCAACATTGCAAATTTTACACCTACTGGCTACCGCACTTTTCAACAAAAAATATAGTTCCATCTACACCCCAGCTTCCATAAAACCCATCAACCAATTAGCCATCGTCGCCCTGCGAGTCTGTCTGGGCCCGAATTCCCCAATTTTATAGCCCTTAAACCCCAATTTTTCCTTCAGTAACTGCTTGTTTTCTGGAGGGGTCGATCGCGTCAATTTCACCGTCGCAGGCCTAGAATCGATAAAATCCGGCGGTTCCGGGTAATCTTGGTACCATTCCGGTGCAACATTTTCATTATTCCACACCCCAGTCTCGGCATCGCAGCGGTAGCCCAGATACAGCCAAACTAATCTGTTAACAGCAGCATCGTCCATTTCTTCGTTGAGGATAGCCCAAATAGTTTCGTGATTGAGTGGCGGTAATTCTGACATGATTAAAGTGCGATCGCAAATAACAACAATTTAACCTATAGCGGTCTACCGAAATAGTAGGTTCAGCGCGGGAAAACCTGCATTGATTAGTGCTAGCAGTCGATCGCCCCGCCGAACCACAATACAATACTACTTACTCAAAATACCGTCCTTCTCGGCCATCGACAGCATCAAATCGATCGCGCGCCAAGAATAACCCCACTCGTTGTCATACCAGGAAATGACTTTAAAAAACGTAGAATTCAGTTCAAGTCCCGCACCTGCATCAAAAATGCTCGATCGCGCGTCGCCCCGAAAATCCGTCGAAACCACCGCATCCTCAGTATATCCAAGAATGCCTTTCAGTTCGGCCTCCGAGGCTTTTTTCATAGCCTCGCAAATTTCTTTGTAGCTAGTTTCCTTACTCGTTTTAAAAGTAAGATCGACTACAGAAACGTCAGGAGTTGGGACTCGCAAAGCCATTCCCGTCAATTTTCCCTTCAATTCCGGCAATACCAAAGTAACAGCTTTCGCCGCACCAGTCGAAGATGGAATAATATTTTGAGCCGCGCCTCGTCCTCCCCGCCAATCTTTTTGGCTTGGCCCATCTACAGTAGGCTGAGTAGCAGTCATCGCGTGAACAGTAGTCATTAAACCTTCTTCCAAACCGAAGTTATCGTTAATAACTTTGGCAATTGGTGCTAAACAATTCGTAGTGCAGCTAGCATTAGAAACCACAGTATCTTTTGCCGGATCAAATTTGTGGTGATTGACGCCTACTAGATATGTTGGTACTTTTTCCGGGTCTTTAGTCGGTGCTGAAAGTATTACTCGTTTTGCTCCCGCCGTCAAGTGTTTTGATGCGCCTTCAAAATCTGTAAACAATCCCGTAGATTCTACAACATAATCTGCACCTGTTTTAGCCCAAGGCAATTCGGCTGGATTTCTAATTGACGTACAGGGGATAAATTTTCCGTCAACGATGATACCGTCTGGCTTACCTTCAACTTCGCCGTCATAAATTCCGTGGGTAGAGTCGTATTTGAAAAGATAAGCCAGGTTTTCTGGCGAAACTAAGTCGTTAATGCCGACGAATTCGATGTTGGGGTTTTTGATGCCGGCACGCATGACTAACCGTCCGATGCGACCAAATCCGTTGATGCCGACTTTTAATGCAGCCATTGTTAAACTCCTCTTGAAAATATCGTTAATCGATCGCCTAGTGTGGGTTAGAATTTACCACGCTTGCCTGTTTTGACAACTGATTCTTTTCTATATCTTAAGGATTCTGACTTCGGCTTCCGTTTCGGTGCAATTCATCCTGAAATCACCGCAGGTTAAGGGCTGATGGCTGACGATCCATAATTGTAAATTTTCTATAACGATAGCAGGCGCAGATTGTTTTTCACAATTGCGTTTTTGCAATCAAAGGAAAGTGATAATCAAAGATTTATCTCAAAGCAAAAACCGATTAACAACGAAAATTTAATACTTCAAATATTTGCTACATTAATAATGTAGATTAATTGCGGTGATTATTGCTGTACTTAATTCTAGCTCCTGCCCATTGAAGTTTTTCCCTCAAAGTGCCGTAATAAGAATAGTTTTCCCGCAAAATGATAAACTTGGCTTCGCAGTCTGCCATCCGCACATCTACGCGCTGTCCCGGCCAAATTGCAGTACCCAAAATGCCGTCTGTCCAGAGTTTTGTACTGAGTTCGTAATCTGCTAAGGGCCAAATGCTGACGACTGAACCGGGCGGCAAAACTACAGCCCGACTCGATAAGCTTAAAGGGCAAATTGGAGTAACTGCGATCGCATCCATTCCGGGATGAATAATCGGCCCGTTGGCGGAGGCGGTGTAGCAAGTCGAACCGGTGGGAGTTGCCACAATTAAGCCGTCGCCTTGGTATTGATCGACTACTTCGCCGTCAACTTCCATTTCTAGAATACAGCTAGGCATTCGATCGGCAGAAGCTGGTTTAATGCACATTTCATTGAGTGCTAAAAATCGATCGCTCTGGGGTTCGAGATTGGTTCTGTTTCCCTCAAAAATTGCCGCCTGCAACATCATCCGCTTCTGCACAGCATATCTGTCTTGGGCCAGTCTGTCCCAAATCTCGTCAGTATTCTGGAAATCATCAAAAGATTCAGTTAAAAAACCCAGATGTCCCCCCACATTCACCGCCAAAATCGGGATGCCGTCAGCAGCTAAATTCCGCGCTGCAGCCAGGGCCGTACCGTCGCCCCCCAGAACCACGGCTAAATCTATGGGACTGTTACTAGAAGCTAAAAACACCGGATACGGATTATCTTTCGCGCCGCTAGGGCCCATCAAAACTTGACACCCGCGACTTTCTAACTGGCGGGCGCATTGTTCTGCCCACCGCTGGCTCATGATGTCTCGGGCTTTGTGGGCGATAATTACTTGTTTTAGTTGCACAACCTATCTATTTTAGATTTTGGATTTTGGATTGTGAGATTTTAGAGTGAACTCACAATCTATGGATTTTGGATTTTTGATTGTGAGATTTTAGGCTGATTGAAATATCTTAAAATGTTCGATCGCACAAATTGGTTTTGGACATCAGGTTAGATTTTAAACTATTTTTGAGCATTGCGAGGCAGAGCCTGTGGAGCTGCGTTACCCGGATGTGCCTGGTAAGGAGAAAGCCGGGAAGAAATATTATTATGACTGCATTTCCCCATCTTCCATCTGGCTCTCCTAGCTATCCGGTGCTTTATATAGATTATATGCCTCATGGTAAGGAATTGGGCGATTCGATTCCGAATATTTTGTCCTGTGCAATACAGTACAGTTTGCACCACCAATCCAAGAGAGACTTTGTAACAAACATAATACTAATGAAAAACGATGGTAGAAGAGAAGCGTTATCCCCTCTACCATCGCTACAACAACTGACCAATGGCAATAAATTAGACGGCGCTCAACGAGCGATCTGAAAGAGCCGCTTTGCCAAACGGATTTTCGTAGGAATGAGTTTTGTTGTAAACCAAAAATTCATTGATTAGTTCTGCAAAATAGTCAAAGGCGACATCAATCAACTCCATCGCTTGTTGGCGAATCTCCTCTGACACTTCAATTTCTCTGATGGCTTGCAAAGAGGCTGGAGTATGGAGCGTGTGGGTATTTTCAATGTGATTGTGACACATACCAAAATAGCGGAACTCATGTCCAGTCATCGCTTGCAGTTGCATTGCCACCGGATTGGTTGCCCCGAAAAAAACATTGGCTGTGACTTCAGAAACCTCGATCGCCACCAGCTTCACGATCGGATCGGCTTGGTAGGTGTAGCGTTCAAACAGAGGAAGCATGGAGCGAGATACCTTGGTGTGATCGCTCCAAATGAATCGTACAACATCGCTGAACGGCATGGAATAATTTATGCCCATCTTCTCCATGTCTTCCAGCAGCCATTGCCAATGAAAATGTTCTTCATGAGTGTGCCGATTCACTATTTCTTGAATCTTGTTTGTCGTGGGCTCCTGTCGCAAAACCCGCTTGCACAACTCGCTAAACTCCAATGCCAGTGGGGTAATCACTGGCGCAAATGCCAGTTTTTGCCGAGGTTCAACACTTTCATCTTTCATATACTCGAAAAACGGCAATTGAGCAAATTCCTGATTCTTTTTTTCAATTATACGAAGAAGGTCTTTCATCTCAATTCTCCTGTCAACAAAAAGTGAGTAGTTAAATTTAGCTATAGCCGAGTTCAATCTCTTCAAAAAAAATGAATGGGGGTTTATCCCTAACCATAAATTTCTTAGAGCCTCCTAAAATCAATGGCAATCAGTCAATTGAAATCAGGGTGATGCGATGGCGACTGGGACTTTATAACCCACCTTCCGCACTTCAAGATGTAATATGTAATTATTACATTTGTTGGTAGTTTTGCAAACATAAAAACAGAAGAACCTAAGTATTTGTACGCAAACAAAACTTTAAATAACTCACAATTGTCGTATTACTTAGCATACTACAAATTGACGTGCCGAATGTGGGTTATAAAAAAGAGTAGAGGCACTGTTATAACCTGAAAAAATTGTAACTTAATTTTTTTGTTATTGCCCTCTGTAAAACTACTGGTTAGCAAACTGTCAAAACTACCAATTCAATACTCAGTATTTCCCATTTTTCAGTAAATTATACTGAGACTACTAATGGCTTTTTATCTATCTGAAGCACTTTGATAATTAGAGTACATCAATAAAAATTAGATTTCTCAGGTACATAATACCGTTATAGTCTATATTTCAACCTGCCTGAATGTGTTAGTCGGCTCTTCTGGCCATCCAACGATCTATCTAGCTTATATCTCTCAGGGTAAGGGTTTGGGCGATTAGATTGCCAAGATTTTGTGCTGTAAAATACAGTTTTCACCACGAATCCAAGAGAGCCTTCCATCTTCCATCTTCCCTCTTCCCTCTTCCCTCTTCCCTCTTCCTTCACCCGTCGTTGATTCGGGATTTGGGGCGCGGCCAGATAATGCTGGTATCGGATGCTAGCAGGCGAGAAACGGCGATCGCCCCAAAACGGTTGAGGTGGCTTGGATCGAAAAAAAAGTCGTTGCGGCCGGGCCACCGCTGGGACAAGTCGCGGAAAGCGAAGCCTTGTTGCTGCGAGAGTTGCTGCATTCGCTGCCGGAACTGCTGTTCTGCCTGCAGTCGCGCGGGATCTAAGTAGTCGTCGGTTAGGGGCAAATTGACGAAAATTAGGGGGATTTTGCGCGTTTTGGTAAATGCTACGACTGAGTTAAAGGCTGCTGCTTGTTTTCCGCCGAGGTTGAAGTTTTCGTAGTCGCGATCGTACATACCTGAAACGTAGGGGCGTTCTTGATAATAGGTGTTGGGATTGTAGCGCGCCGATAGGGCCATGAATCCGTTGGAGTCGATCGCATTTGCCGGTGCGCTGACTTGTCTGCTTGCTACTGTTGTCGGCTGCGCTGCATCATAGACAACGGGCAAGATTTCCGTTCCACCAGAGAGGAATTTGATTGTGGGGCTCGCCTCTTCCCCGCCTCCTGCCTGAGCTCTGCGGAAAATACCATCGCCGCCACCGCCGCCACCACCACCACAGGGCTGCGGGAATTTGTAACATCGGGGAATCACGTTGGGTTCACCAGACGGGAGTTTGGGACGAATGCCTGTTGCTAAAAGTTGGCTGCCTTGTGAATCGACGATTGAATTAAAAGTGCGATCGTCCCGGCCGCTGTTAAATGCCCGCACGCCGTCGGCCCAGACAATCATTTGAGGCAAATAATCCGGCTTCAACAGCCGCCGCAGTTGAAAGTCAACTACTTGTGCAGTTGCGCCGTTGATTGCAAAATTGAATATTTTTAAGCCCGGACGCCCGTTACCCGCCAAAGATTGTTTTAGCTGTTTGGGATCGACGCCTTGCAAGGCGCGGGAACTGCCGACAATCAAAACATCTGGCGGCCCGACAGTCGCAACGTAGGATAGGTAAAGTTCTAGTTGTTCGTTGAGCAAATCGCTGCTGAAACTAACTGTACTGGCGGCTTGCGATCGGGCCCGGCCCGCTTGCTGTTGCGAATACACCAGGTTTTTTGTGTACTCGATGACTTTTTTCTCGGCAAACGCCCGCCGGGGACTGCCGGGGGGAACCGCTTGCATCCAAGCGACGGCTTGCACCCACAGGGCTGCTACTTCGTCCCAGTCTTCTTTGGAATTGGCTGATTGAGCCAAATTAGAAGCTTGGGTGGCAAAGCTAATTGACTCCGCAAATGGGTCGTTTTGGGTGCAGGAAGCAGCGCTGAGGGATTTTTGGGTTTTGTTGGGGTTTCGAGCCAACACAGAGCTTGGCAGCTCTGCTAGGGCTGCCGGTTCGGTGGTGTGAGATGCCCCGGAGTTTTTGGGCGGGTTGGGCTGCGAACATCCGGCTGTTAGGGCGATCGCGGCTGCGGCGGCGCAGGTAAGTTTTAAGATGTTAGTGCTCAGGATAGCAATATAGCGGCGAATCATACAGCTTTCACCGTTGGCGAAACATTAGTAGATATTACCGCAAACAGTCAAAATTCTCTCGGTGCGATCGCGCCTTTAATTGCGTATTTCTGTCTGAGATTCGATGACTGCTTCGGCTTGCAGGGCGATCGATCGCAATTTATCAAGAGTATCCTGATTAGCACTCTGCCACAATCCCCGCTGGCGAGCTTCTAACAATCTCTCCGCCATATCCCGCAGCGCCCAAGGATTGTTTTCTTGGATAAATCCCTGCACTTTTTCATCAAAAATGTAAGCCTCTGCAATTCCTTCATACATAAAATCTTCTACACAATTTGCCGTCGCATCGTAAGCAAACAAAAAATCCACCGTTGCCGCAATTTCAAAAGCACCTTTATAACCGTGGCGCATCGCCCCTTCAATCCATTTCGGATTTACCGCCCTGCTGCGATAAACCCGCGCTATTTCTTCTTTCAGTTTTCGCACTTTCGGATTTTCTGGAATCGAATTATCACCGAAATAGGTTTCAGGATTTTTGCCTTGCAAATTGCGAATTGCCGCCGTCATTCCGCCTTGGAATTGATAATAATCGTCGGAGTCGAGGATGTCGTGTTCGCGGTTGTCTTGGTTTTGCAGAACTATTTGCATTTCGCCGAGGCGTTTTTCAAATGCTTCCGGTGCACAACATCCCCATTCACTTTGTTTAACTCCTGCAACATCTCCCTGCAAATTTGAGGAACTAGAGGAAGTATAGGCGTAACTGCTCCAATTAATGTAAGCTTTTGCTAAATCGCCGTCGCCTGTCCAGTTTTGAGCTTCAATTATGCCTTGAAGTCCCGCGCCGTAAGCCCCCGGTTTTGAACCAAAGACTCGAAATTTCGATCGCACTTCTGCATCTTCCCGACTCAAACCCGCCGCTTCCCAATCCAAAATCTCTTGTTTAACTTGCGCTGCTAAAGGATTATCTTCGGCAGGTTCTTCTAAATTTGCTACAGCTTTTACCGCACTGTCAAACAAATCAATTAAATTAAAAAAAGCATCGCGGAAAAAACCAGAAATTCGCAAAGTAACATCAACGCGCGGCCGCCCCAAAACAGCAACAGGCAATATTTCAAAATCTACAACCCGGCGCGAAGGCCCATCCCAAATCGGTTGAACTCCGATTAGTGCTAAGGCTTCGGCGATGTCATCTCCCCCCGTCCGCATGGTGGATGTTCCCCACACTGACAAACCCAAAGTTTTCGGATATTCGCCGTTTTCTTGAGTGTATCTTTCGATTAAAGTTTCCGCAGCAACTCGACCAACTCTCCAGGCGGTTTCTGTTGGTATGGCACGGATATCTACGGAGTAAAAATTGCGACCGGTGGGCAATACATCGGGTCTGCCGCGAGTGGGCGCGCCGGATGCGCCGCTGGGAATGTGCCGCCCATCTAGTCCGCGCAACAGGTTAGTAATTTCTTGGTTTGTTTGGAGGAGTGAAGGCAAAAGATAGTTTTCGATCCAGTCTAATTCTAGTTGGGTCGCTTCTCCAATTTCCGAATTAGCAACGGCAGATAAGCGCGGAGAAACGCGGATATTTTCGATTAAATTATCTACTAATTCAGCGGCTTTTTCTTCAAGTTCTGCTGTTAAATCGCCCGCTGTACGGTTCTGAATTATCGACGTTGGATCGGCTGTTAAGGGGTCGAAATCGTAGCCTGAGTCTTCAGCTAGGGCGCGGGTTATGCCCGATCGCGCGTTGGTGGGATGGCGGGCGATCGCAATTATCAAATCTCTCAACTGTCGCCCTTGGGGACATTGACCAAAAATGTGCAATCCGTCGCGAATTTGCGATTCTTTTAGTTCGCAAAGATAGCCGTCGGTACGGGTGATAAATTCGGTAAATTCTGATTTATTTAGCTGGATTCCTAAGTCTTTATCTAAGTTTTCCTGGTTGGTGAGGGCTACAATGCGATCGCGAATCATCGGTAATCGAGACGGATCTAAGCTTTGGGCTTCGCAATATTCGTCGATTAAGGCTTCTAATTGCTGCAAGGGCCCGTAAAGTTCGGCGCGAGTCATCGGCGGGGTCAGGTGGTCGATTATCGCGGCTTGCGATCGTCTTTTTGCCTGGGAACCCTCCCCCGGATCGTTGACAATGAAGGGATAAAAATTCGGCATCGCGCCTAATGCTACTTCGGGATAACATTTGTTAGATAGTGCAATACTTTTACCGGGAAGCCATTCTAAATTGCCGTGTTTTCCCGCATGAATTATCGCATCAATTCCTAATTTTTCTCGCAGCCAGTAATAGTAAGCTAGATAATTGTGGGTAGGTTCTAAATCCGGTGCGTGATAGTTCAAACTCGGGTCAATTTCATATCCGCGCGATGGTTGAATTCCCACAAACACATTGCCAAACTGAATCCCCGGAATCGGAAAGTAGGGACACGGCATTGCCGTGTCCCTACCTTGTGTATGACCTTCTGCCAACCCCCATCTATTGCAAATTCCATCCTGTACTTCCTGCGGCAAACTAGCAAAGTATTTTTGATATTCTGCTAAATCCAAAGATTGACGAACAGGCTGTAATTCGCGTCCTTCCGGGTCATTTGTCACGCCAGAAGTCAGGAGTTCAATTAACTCATTACCGCTAGGGGGGATATTTTCAACTAGATAACCGGCTTGCTGCATCGCTTTGAGGATTTCGACACAGCTAGCGGGCGTATCTAAGCCGACTCCGTTGGCTAATCTGGCGTTGCGGGTGGGATAATTGGCGAGAATAATGGCGATGCGTCTGTTGGCGGCTGGGGTTTGTTTCATTTTCACCCAATTCGCGGTTAAATCTGCTACAAATGAAATGCGATCGTCCGCTGCGACATAGCCTACCACATCTGTTTCTAATTCATCGTTCCAAGTCTGTACGGCTTTAAAAGAAACAGCCCTCGTAATGATTTTTCCGTCTACTTCTGGCAATGCTACATTCATCGCCACATCGCGGGGCGAAAGTCCTTGTAATTGTGTTTCCCACTGTTCCAAACCGCCACCGCTGAAGATTGCTTGCAATACAGGAACATCTAAGGATTTTAAACTGTTTTGTTCGGGTTCTGGACTGCTGAAACCGGAGACTGCAAAACTTGTTGTATTGATGAGTAATTGAATTGGTTCTGAGTCTTTGGGTTGAAAATGTTCCAGCAATTCTATTTGCAAATCTGGTTCCCGCAGCGAAGATACAAACACGGGAACTGGCACTAAGTTTCGCTCTGTTAAAGCTTGACAAAGTGCATCAATAGGTGCGAGATTTCCTGATAAGTAATGAGCGCGATAAAATAAAATTCCGACCGTAGGGGCGGTGCCCCCGTGCCCGCCCTCCCCGTGCTCTTTAGAGTCTGTTTCCAAACTCGGAGATCCACCCCAGACCCCCTTAATAAGGGGGGAGCAAGAAGTGGTCAAAGTGGGTCTTGTTAAGGGGGATTTAGGGGGTTCAGCGTCTGTTTCCCAACCCGGAGATCCCCCCCAGCCCCCCTTAATAAGGGGGGAGCAAGAAGTGGTCAAAGTGGGTCTTGTTAAGGGGGATTTAGGGGGATTAGAGTCTGGTGTCAAAGTCGCCCTTAATAAGGGGGATTTAGGGGGTTCTGCATCTGGTTGTAAAATCTCTAAACACGCTTCACCGCCTCCCCGCCAATCGTAAATTCCAACGCGGGAAACTGTTTGAGGAAGAGGCGGATTGTAAGCAGTTTTCAAACAAGTATCGGCGGTAAATTTGAGGGCGTTAACAAAATTTTGAACTCCGCCTTCGGTGAAGTAGCGCCACAGTCTATCGACTGCTGACAGCGATACATTGGAATGGCTGATTAAATCGGGGTCTGGACTGTTTTCACCGGGCATCACAATCAATGCTGCATTAGTTTTCTGCGCCGTTTCCCGCAGAATTTCTAATCCGTAAGACCAATAGGAACGCCCGCCTAATAGTCTTAAAATTATCACCTCCGCCTGTTCTAAAATTTCCTCTGCATAGGTATCTATGGTTAATTGTTGCTGCAATTGAAGCAAGTTTACGGCGCGCACTTTGGGGAATTCTGGCGGCATTTTGGAGGAGGCGGCCGCGAGTGTTTGAATGTCGGTGTCAGCAGCACTAATAAATACTATTGGTGCTGGGGTTTGTTGAATAAAAATTACTCCTTCTGCTTGAGGGTTCCAACCTCCGGGTGTGGCTGCTATTTTGTGCATTATTTTTTCCTCTATAATAAGTTAAATTTTTACAATTTTTAGATACAAAAGCTCTTACTTAAGTATTACACGAAAAAAGATGTTTGTAGTGAGGACTTTAGTTATCGTATTTGGAGCGGAATGAATTCCGCACTACGAATATATAAAATTCATAATGTGATAAAGAAAACTCCCACAATCATGATAGCAGATCCTAACAATCTTTGCTGGATATCTTTTTCTTTGAAAATGAAATGACCGAACAGTACACCCATTAATACGCTGGTACGTTTAACTGCTATTACTTGCACGACTAAAGTCATTGTTAAAGCTTGCATCTGAAAAATGACTCCTAAAGCATTGAAAAAACCCATGGTTGCTAGCAGCGGTAAGTGTTTGATGATTTTGCGGCTGGGGTTAGGGGTTTTGTGGAGTAAAACTGGTAGCAATAAAAGACTCATAGTCGTAAATAAAGAGAACAACCAAAAAATTGGGGAGGAGTTCTGCACGCCTATTTTATCAAAGTTTGATGTGATACTCCAGAGAAATGCTACGATTAACATTAATTTTGGCCCGGGCTGGTGCAGCAATGCTTTGAAGGGCGCTAGGTATCCTTGAGATTTTTCTTTAATGTTTAATAGATAGGAGCCTGTGACTATGAGAAAAATTCCGATATAATCAAAAAAATTGGGATATTCGCCGACAATTAACGGTGAGGTTAGCAGCATGAATAAGGGTGTCAAAGCTACTAACGGGACGGTGAGGGATAAGTCCGAGAGTTTGATGGCTTTTATGTAGAGGATAGCTGTGACTGCGTTGATGCTTCCTCCGATTGACAAAGCTATCCAAAATTGCGGGTTTAGTTGCGGATTTAATTGGGGTATTTCTATGAAAAATAGCAAGGGAGTTAAAAATACGGCTGAAAAAGATGCTAGCGACCAAGCTACTACGTATTCATCGTTTTTTTTCAGGTTGTGCTTGCTGAAAACGTCTTTTATTGCTTCAAAAAAAGCGGTAAGAATTCCAAAGATTAACCAAGTCAACCTAAATATGCGCTCCTGATTCGCTCGTCGTTTAGCAAGTCCAATCCTATACCTGTGAGGGTAATTTTACCAGCTTCTAGTACGTAAGCCCGATCGGCAATTTGCAGTGCTAAATTCGCGTTTTGTTCTACCAATAGAATTGTAACGCCCGTGGAGCGCAGGTTTTGAATAATTGTGAAAATTTCTTTGACGATCGCCGGTGCTAAGCCTAAACTGGGTTCGTCTAATAATAGCAGTTTGGGGCGCGACATCAGAGCGCGGGCGATCGCCAGCATTTGCTGTTCGCCCCCGCTGAGAGTTCCAGCTAGTTGAGTGCGCCTTTCTGCTAAGCGCGGAAATATCTCGAATTGGCGGGCTAAATCGGCTTTGACTGCCGCAAAGTCCGATCGCACGTAAGCCCCCAATTCCAAGTTAGCTAAGACTGTTTGCTGCGTCAAAACCCTGCGCCCTTCGGGACTGTGGGCGATGCCCAATTTCACCACTTCGTGGGCTTGGCGGCGGCTGATATCGCGGCCGTTATAGATAATTTGTCCTTGGCGCAAATTAACTATTTTAGAAATAGCCCTGAGTGCGGTACTTTTTCCCGCACCGTTAGCACCGATGAGGCTGACAACTTCGCCTGCATTAATTGTCAGATGAATATTTTGCAGGGCTTGAATTCCGCCGTAATTTACACAGAGATTCTTGAGTTCTAAGAGGATATTTTCGGTAGTTTTTGGTGGGGTTAGGTGCATTTTTTGTAACTTGATTTGTTGATAATCTTACTCGTTTACTCGTTCCAAGGCTCTGCCTGGTAACGCAGATAAGCGAGGCTCTGCCTCGATTTTTCCTGTTACTAAACGAGGCAGAGCCTCTAGATATCGGTTCTAAGGCAGAGCCTTGGAACCAGTGAAACCGGTTGAATTTTTTATTTTTAATCTCCCAAATAAGCCTCAATTACAGCAGGATTATTCCTGACGACAGCAGGTTCGCCCAAAGCAATAAGCTGACCAAAATTAAAAACCGCAATTCGATCGCACAATCCCATCACCAGCGGTACGTGATGCTCGATCAATATTACAGTTAAATTGAATTGTTCCTGCACTTCCCGGATAAATTCACTTAACTTGTGCTTTTCACTGGGATTCATCCCCGCCGCCGGTTCATCTAACAGCAATATTGTCGGTTCTAGGGCTAAGGCGCGGGCAATTTCTAAGCGCCTCTGGTCGCCGTAGGGCAGGTTTTTGGCTGGTTCGGCCGCGCGATCGCCCAATCCGACCAAATCCAACAATTCCCGCGCTTTCCGCTGGGTTTGGCGCTCCCTTGCGTTAGACTCTGGTAAGGCTAAAATCCCCGCTAGGAGCGATAAAACCGGATTTGGCGATCGGCTGTGGATGTGTCGGGCGATCGCCACATTATCCAACACAGAAAGTTCGCCAAACAACCTAATATTTTGAAATGTTCTGGCAATACCTTTATTCGCAATTTGATAAGGCCGCAATTTAGAAATATTTTCGTCTTGATAAATTAGATTGCCAGCAGAAGCAGGTATCAGTCCAGTCATTACATTAAACAGAGTAGTCTTGCCAGCGCCGTTAGGGCCGATCAATCCAAAAATTTCGTGTTTTTGAACTGTGAAAGATACGTCATTTACAGCCACTAAACCGCCAAAGCGGCGAGTTAATCCTTGGGCTTCTAAGACGGGATTGCTTTGTGATAAGGTAAGTGGTTCGCCAATCATCAAATATGATAGAATAGTGATTATCTAATTATGCCTCAAATTATGGATGCTTAAAAACTTTTAGAACGAATCACCGTAAACCCCAAAATATTTAACGGCAAACCGATTATCCGGGGTCGCCGACTGGCAGTTGAGCATATTCTAGGAATGTTAGCGGCTGGCGACATTCCTGAAACGATTCTCGAAGGCTATTCGTGGCTAGAAAGAGAAGATATTCAAGCTTGTCTAATGAATTAGGTCGATTGAGAATCCGAAATCCGGGATAAGGAGGATAAACTCAGGGGAGAAATCCGATGCAATACCTGGTAGTAACAGTTATGAAGAACGTAAAATCAATTACCTTTACAGGCATCAAGGTAAATACTTGCTAGTTCCTAACACGCCCGTTGAGATTTGTATTGATTGCGGTATGATTTATTACGATGCAGCAGTTATTAAAGAAATTTAGTGCCGTTTTTTTGCTATTCACCAGCAGAATTAAATGCCGGATTCATATATCAAAATTCCCACCTAAAGTTACACGTAAATAAATTTTGGTTGGTTTGGGAAGATACGATTGTCGCCCTAAATTCGAGATTTCCCGATCGCGCGATCGCCATTTGCAGCACTCCGCAGAAATGGAAAACCGCTATAATGTCTTCATTGCCGTACCGCCTCAATCTCCTCAAGCCGTCTCGCCAGGGAAATCTTATGACGATGCACGTACCAGATCCGCAATCTTCCCCAACAAAAGTGCTGCCGACGATGTACGATCTACCTAGTGAAGACCCGGAGGAACCCGGTTTGCCTGACGAATATCACCGGTGGCAAGCACAACTTTTGTGCGATAGCTGCATTCCCCCCAATTATCCGCCCGATCGCGTATTTTCGGCCAGCGATCTCAATCTATACTACGACTCCAACCATCTCAATTGGTACAAAAGACCAGATTGGTACTTAGTTGTGGGCGTTTCGAGATTTTACCAAGACAGAGACTTGCGCCAAAGTTACGTGATTTGGGACGAAGCAGTCAATCCTTTAATTGCGATCGAATTTCTGTCACCCGGTACGGAAGATGAAGATTTGGGGCTGACAGAATCGGCACCAAACAAACCGCCGACTAAGTGGCAGGTTTACGAGAGAATTTTGCAGATTCCCTATTATTTTGTGTTTAGCAAATACAACAACCAATTGAGAGTATTTCGCTTAATTGGCAACCGTTACCGCGAACAATTGTTAACAGGTTCTCGATTCTGGATACCCGAAATACAGTTAAGTTTGGGTTTGTGGGAAGGTGCTTTCCTGCAAAATGAAAGGTTGTGGCTGCGCTGGTACGATATTAATGGGAATTTGGTTCTGACTCCTGAAGAATTTGAAAGACAGCGAGCTCAATTGGAAAGCCAACGAGCTGAATTGGAAAGCCAACGAGCCGAATTTGAAAGGCAACAAGCTCAAATTGAAAGACAGCAAGCTGAATCGGAAAGACAGCGGGCTGAATCAGAAAGACAGCGGGCTGAATCGGAAAGACAGCGTGCTGAATCGGAAAAGTATCGGGCAAATCAATTGGCCGATCGCCTGCGAGCAATGGGCATTAATCCAGACGAGCTGTAAAATGAAGTAGCAGCCTGCAATACTGTCTGCTGTCTCAATAAAAACTTATTAACTAAAAATAAATTATGCCAGAATCTACCTCATTGCGCGATCGCTACCTAGCACTGATCGATAAAATTGTCGAAATCACCCTCAAAGGTCAAATTCGCTCGAAAGAACAAGTTTATCAAATGCTGGTGCAAGACATTGCTGCCGGCACCGGCGAAATCTTTGAACGCTGTTTCGGCGAACGCCTTGACGCTACCGAAAACCTGCTAAGAAATGAAAAAGACGAAATCAAACAAGCAAAGGGAAATCGCAGCCTCAGAGCGCTAAAAACTATCCAAGGAGAGTGGGAGCGCTGGCAGAAAGATAACCGAGTCGATCGCGAAATCGCATCATCCATCCAACAAATTATTACCGCCGAATCTAACAGTCGCCTCCTCGCCTTATTGCAAGTAATCGATCCCAATAAAGAACATCCGCTGACTCTCGCTCAATTGCAGCAATTAGCAAAATCCCTGCACCAACAAATGCTGCAAACAACTAATCCCGAAACCGAGCGAGATTTGCAGCAAATTACCGCCGGTATTGCCAAAGGTTTAGAATCTTGGCAGCGGTTGGAACCGGAACTCGTCGGTTGGATTTATCAGCCGCAGCAGCTAGGATTCGCTGGCAGTCCCGAACAAAATGGGCCTTGGGCTTTTTGGGCAAAAAAGGTTAACAGTCCTTGGCCTCATGCTCTTTTGCAGACTATTTCAATCGGTGAATCTATAGTTGAATTTGCAGCCAAGCAATCTAATGTAGAAATTGGTACATTGGTGGAATTGGCGATTATTTTGCAGTGTTTGCAACGGGCTTTGGCGACATGGTTTGACAAGCAAGTTTACGATTCCAAGGTGTCCACAAAAGCTTCAATTTCTACTTACATTACTTTTGCGGTAATTTGGAGCCAGCTAGCTAGTGGGTTTAATAATTCTACTAAGAGCGGGGAACAGTTGGCTAATGCTTGTTTTCAAGTAACTTTGCAAATTTTGCGCGCTTTTTCTGTGCGGGAATACTTTCCGCTTTACGGGGGGATTTTTGCTTCGTTTGACGGTAAAGCTCTGCGCCATACTTTGGATTATTTAGATGAACCGCTGCGCCGTGTTGAAGGTACTCAAGCGAAAGCTCGGATTCTGACGCTTTTGGGTTATTCGATGCAGGCGGCGGGGGCCTACGAGCGATCGATCTTGCTGCACAAACAATCGCTGGAAATTGCCCGTCTCGAAGGAGATAAAGCTTGCGAAGTTGCTAATCTCAATCACATCAGCCGCAACTATGTTGCTCAAAAAAATTATCAGGAAGCGATTAATTACAGCCAGCGGGCTTTAATTATGGCACGGCAAGCGGGAGAGCGGCAAGGTGAGGCAAATGCCCTGGCTAATTTGGGCTACAGCGAAGTGTTTCAGGCGCGGCAGTTGGAGGAGGTGGAACCGGAGGTTTATGAGAGTGCGATCGGCTATTTGGAGCAAGGTTTGTTGTTGTCAGAAAAATTGGGCGATCGCCAAAGTCAAGCTTTTTGCTCTAGCAGCCTCGGAATTGCTAAAATTGCTCTGGAAAATCCCGCAGGTGCGATCGAGTATTTGATTGAAGGTTGGCAAGCTGCCCAATTTTCGGGCGATTTGTATTTGCAAGGTCTGAATTTGGCTTATTTGGCTCAAGCTTATTACAGCTTGAATGAACTAGAACAAGCGATATTTGCTGGCTGTTTGGGGATGTATACTTTGGAGCAAATTGGGGCGGTAGAGTGGCGGCAATCGGCTGGTTTGCTGACAATTTTGCGGGGACAAATGGGTTCTGAAGCTTTTAAAGAATCTTTGGCCAAAAGCCGATCGAAGATCATTCCGGCGATCGGCGTTGATGGCTACGATTACATCCCAGAATTGCTGGAAAAATACCAGCAATCTATTTGATATTCGTAATCTTGAAAAATCAGGGCGGGCACTCTTGGCACCGCCCCTACGGAAACTACGATTACTTCTCAACAATCACAGACGTACCAACTGCGACTTTCTCAAATAAAGCTTGGGCATCTTTGTCGAACATTCTGACACAACCGTGAGAAGCCGCTCGCCCGATCGACTCTAGAGTCGGAGTCCCGTGAAAACCGATCACATTCTTACCATCAGTCCAAAACCCGATCCACCTACTCCCCAGCGGATTGTCGGGCCCTGCGGGTACAAGTTCTCCCGTCCAAGGATGTTCCCAAACAGGATCTTTAATCATTTGCATGACTTTAAAGCTGCCCGTGGGAGTTTCCCAGCCCTGTTTCCCGACAGCAACCGGGAAACTCGCTTGCACCTTATTTTTGCGGTAAACATAGACGCGGCGTTCTCGCAATCTCAGCACTAAACGGACTTCCTCAACGGGATTTTCTACAGCCTTTGGTTCCTGGGGAATAAACTGCAAAGATTCGCCCAGGGGCGGCAGTTCTGGGGCTGCGAGATTCGGCAATTTTACCTCAGATTTTGAGCGCTCAGTGGCGGCACTATTGCTTGGATTTGCAACAGATTGGGCAGTCGCCTGCTGCTGTAAGGCTACAGACAGCGCCGCCGCACTCAAACTCAGCACAATTAACTTGTTAAATAAAAATTTGCTGTTCACCATTTTTTGTTCGCTTAACTCCTCACTAGAAATTGCTACAAAGCTGCTATCCAATTATCCGCCAACTGCACCCGATATGCAAATTTTCGAGCTGAATTTTTGACTGTAAATGCGCCCCAGTTTTTTGTTTCCATTTCACAAATTATAACTTGTTTAACGATCGCAAAAAAGGTTGGTAGTGAGGACTTTAGTCCGCAATTTAGGACGAAGTAAAGTCCGTCCTACGAACTGTTTTTGCGATCGAGCTGCCGGACATAATTATGATGCGTAAATCCTGCAAACCCATGATTTAATTTTACCTGGGACTAATTTTGATTTTTTAGCTGTGGCAGACTGGCGATCGACAATTAAAACTGTGGCACTGCTGAATCCGGCAAGCGCAATCTGTCTTTTTGCCGATTTTCCTGCCCGGGAGCGACAGTTAGGTGGGCCTAAAAAAACGGAAACGGTCGATCGAACAAACTCAATATATCACGCCTGCACAAAGAGAGATACCAAGTGCTGAACTTATGGTAAATCGGGAACTTTTGATATAAAATTCAGTCGCTAATAAGTTATTCGATAATCTTTTGTAATATTGTTATAAATTTCCTACTCCGGGGATTAAACTGGATTAGGTGTAGAGGTTGGGATTTTCGCGCAGCGGAAGCAAACCCAACCCAGAATAGTAGTTAATGTGAGGTTTCAATGCGTCTTCAGAAAATCAAATTATTGACAGGTGCAACCCTGTCGGTGCTAATGTCGGCTGTCTCAGTGCATCCGGTGATGGCTAACCCTCCAACTCAAATAGCCCAAACCCAGACTACCAACACAGCAAACACTCAAACTCTGACCGGTTTTGTCAAAAGTATTGTCGGCGACGTAGTAACCATTCGCCCAGAAAATTCGCGGTACAGGACTCTCAGGATTCAAAAATGCGTCCTGAAAATTATTGGCCTGGTACCGGGAATGAAAGTCAGAGTCTTGCTAGCCGGAGATATGGTGCAAAATATCGCCGTGATCCCCGACTACAAGGTGGTAGCTACAACGGTTGTTCGTCCCGCCGCCGTAGCACCGCGTCCGGCCCCTGAACCGCCACCAATGCTTCCGGCTCCCGCTCCCCGTCCAATAACCCGTCCGGCTCCAGCTCCGATGCCGGCTCCCCGTCCAATTCCGGCTCCCCGTCCGGCTCCTGTGAGAGGACTTTGGTAGAACTAGGTTTTTAAACGGAATAAGTCACCGCGCGCGGTGGCTTCGCTGTTTAATAGCAGCTAAAATCAAAGAATTGTCGAGCAATTGTGGAGAAACCGCTGCTATGTCTTACCTGCGTTTCCTGTTGCTAATTCTGCTGCTGCCGTTGATTGGGTGCGATCGAGCTACAGATGCCACAGCCACTTCTGTTCCCCAGCCAAGTCCGCTGTCGCAAATTCCCTCCCCTGCACCGCTGACAAATGGTCGGACAAATCAAATTGTACCGACCAAACCGCTTTCCCCGCAGCCCATCGGCATTGTGGCAACATCTTTGCCGCAGCCAGGAGCCACCGAAAGCGCCTCGAAACCTGCTCAAGTAATACCGATTCCCCCATCGCCAGTGCTGCGAGTGCCTCCCGGCTTTGTGGTCAACGTTTTTGCTGACAATTTAGACGCTCCCCGATGGCTGGCTTTGACGCCGACTGGGGATGTTTTGGTAACAGAAACCCGGCAGAATCGGATTACGCTATTGCGGGATGGTAACGGCGACGGTGTTGCTGAGGTTCGCAAGACTTTTGCTAGCGCCCAAAACAATTTAAATATTCCCTTTGGGATGGCTTTTGCCGATCGCTATTTTTTCCTGGGAAATACCGCAGAAGTCCGCCGGTTTCCCTACACAAAAGGGCAGGAACAATTAACTGGAACAGGGGAAAAAATTGCCGATTTACCGGGCGGTGGCTACAATCAACACTGGACGCGAAACGTTGTCGCTTCCCCAGACCAACGCCAGTTGTTTGTATCAGTTGGTTCCCAGTCTAATGCCAACTCCGAACCGCTGCCGAGGGCGTCTGTGCAAGTGATGAATTTGGACGGCACCAACCAGCAAACATTTGCTTCCGGTTTGCGAAATCCCGTGGGATTGGATTTTCACCCCAAAACTAATCAACTCTACACCACAGTCAACGAACGCGACGGTTTGGGAGATGATTTGGTACCGGATTACTTGACAAGAATTCGTAAAGGCGAGTTTTACGGCTGGCCTTATGCTTATTTTAAGCCGAATTTGCTCGACCCGCGCCACTCCAGAAACGGCAAGAGCGATCGACCTGATTTAGCGGCCAAAACATTGATGCCAGACGTACTGTTTCAGGCGCACTCGGCAGCTTTGGGACTTCAGTTTTATGACGGCAAAAGGTTTCCCAAAAGATTTTTTAACGGTGCGTTTGTGGCGTTTCGCGGCAGTTGGAACCGCAACGCAGGAACTGGTTACAAAATTGTGTTTGTACCTTTTAATGCGGCTACCGGACGACCTGAAGGCTATTATGAGGATTTTTTGACTGGTTTTCTCACCGATCCTTCTGGCCCGAAAACTTGGGGGCGGCCGGTTGGTTTGCTGGTTTTACCTGATGGGAGTTTGCTGTTTACTGAGGAAGCGAATAACCGGATTTATCGGGTTCAGTATCGCGGGTGAAAAAAGGGCGATCGATTAGATACCGACTTTTTCAAGAAGTCGGGAATCTGATTTTTTAGTCAGCTTCCAACCTTACTAAGTTGAGATTCACCGGAAACTTTTTGAAAAATTAATAACCTATCTGCTTCCGCAGTTTCGCGATTTAAATCCGACAGTTCGTAAAATGATAACTTTAGTAGCTGATTTGATTTGAAATTGTAAATGTTAGCCGAAAATCGCTATTTTTTATATCAATTGCAGTCTGTGCTTTTTGTTTTAAAGTCAGTGGGGTATTCCTCTTAATATCGTTTCCGGTTGCATGGGAATGATTTAACCACAGAGAGCGCAGAGAACACAGAGGAAGACAAGAGAGTGATGAATACAGGACGATGAAGCGCGGATTTGATCTGACTCGATTTTACAATTGGGATGCTACCGGATTTGATATAACTATAGCATTTTCTAGTTTTTAGGGCAAATAACCTAAAAGTTTTGCGATCGCGCTTTAAAATCTCGAACCTGGTTGTTTGAGAAACTCTGCTTCTTCGGGTGTTGTTTCGCGTCCGAGAATCTGATTGCGGTGGGGAAATCTGCCAAAACGCTCGATTATTTTGAAATGCCGAATTGCGAAATCAATGACTGATTCGCTGTCGGGTTCGCCGCTGAGTTGGCGAAAGAGTTCCACAGATTTTTGCTGGTGTTCTAAGTTTTCGCTGTGTTCAAAAGGTAGGTAAATAAACCATTTTTCTACTTGCAGCAATTCGCGATCGAAGTTATTGTTAACAGCGTGTTGGGCGGCGGCTAAGGCTTTGCTGTCTGTGGCGAATGCTTTCGGCGTTTCGCGAAACATATTGCGCGGAAACTGATCGAGGAGTAAAATTAATGCTAGGCAGTTTTTGGGAGAATCTTGCCAATAGTCTAGTTTGCCGGAGGCGGCTAGTTCGTATTGCGACAGAAAGTTCGCTCGCACTTCTGCATCAAAATCCGTATTTTTCTCAAACCATTTCTTGTGAACTTTGCCAAACTCAGGAGAGTGCGATCGACCAAACCAAAAATCTAAAATTTCATTCATTAGCAATCTAATATGCGATTGATTGTTGATTGCAGCTTCAGTGTGTGCAGTTGCACAAAATCTACTTGATGTGCAACTACAAATCCAGGGATTAATTATTACCAAAGATGACTCCAACCAAACACAGGTACTTGCTTTCCGAGGCTATCGAGGGTCGAGAAAAAAAATTAGATTACAGAGTTTAAGCTTCCAGATTCATCTGTTATCGAGTAAATCTAAAATCTAAAATCTAAAATCTAAAATCGACTGACTTAGGAACTTTTGTTTTCCGGTACTTAAAGTTAGGAACTAGCAAACAGTCTGTCCCAAGTTTTGCCTCCCACAACTCCGTCTACAGGAAGGTGGGCTTGTCGCTGAAATCTCTTCACTGCTGTGAGAGTTGTCGGGCCGAACACGCCATCAATTACGATCGGGTGTGGGGAAAAGCCCTGCGCGTTCAACAATTTCTGCAGTCTCTTCACGTCTTCCCCTCTCGATCCGTGTTTCAAAACCCTTTTATGCGGTCGATGGGGTCTCCTATCTGGTTCGTTGCAATCATCGTGCGGCGCGCAAATGGTGTCACTTGATGAAGCAGTATATGCTCCGCCACCCATGCCAGTCAAAACTACTAAGCCCAGAATTGCTAGTAAAATCAAATAAGGCGGCTGCGGCTTAGGCTTAGGCGGAGGCGGAGGAGGTGGGGGAGGGGG